>JAGRCC010000162.1 GCA_020433785.1 Anaerolineae bacterium | reverse complement strand
TTGTTTTGAGTCACGGTAAGATTCCTGGATTGATTTTTTTCAGAGTGAAAGGAACCGACCTATCTATGGCTGACCTTAGACAGAAATTGGCCGAACCAGGCATTATTGTGATGGACGGCGCCACCGGAACCCAGTTGCAAAAGTTAGGGCTGCCGCCGGGCATGGCCCCTGAATTATGGAATTTACAGAATCCCGAGGCAATCAAGACTCATTATCGAGCCTACGTAGAGGCCGGCTCTGACGCCATTTTGACCAACTCCTTTGGCGGAACCCGCCCTCGGCTGGTGCTGGAACAGAGCGACCATCTCACCCAGGCGGTTAATGTGGCCGCGGCTCAACTGGCTCGTGAAGTGGCCGGCGACTCGGTGTTGGTGTTAGGCTCGGTTGGCCCCACCGGCGTTTTGATGGATCCGATGGGCGAAATGACGTATGAGCAAGCCGTCGCCTATTTTGCCGAACAGGTTGCCGCCCTGGTGGAAGGTGGGGTCGATGGTATTCACATCGAAACTATGAGCGATCTACGCGAGGCGCAGGCCGCTGTGCAAGCCGCCCTGCAGGTGACCGAGGTGTCGGTGACCGTGACCATGAGCTTCGATACCCACGGCCGGACGATGATGGGCGTCACTCCTGCTGAGGCGGTACAAGCCTTGTGGGGCAGCGGTGTGAAGGCCGTGGGTGTAAACTGCGGCCGGAGTTTAGAGGATAATTTGGTGGCGCTCACGGCCATGCGCAGCGCCTTACCGGAAGCCACCTTGGTGGCTAAACCCAACGCCGGTCTGCCGCGCTTGGAAGGCATCGGTGAGGCAATCTACGATGTGACGCCCGAAATTATGGCTGATTATGCCCTCAAATTTGCCGATCAACATGTGAAGATGCTGGGCGGCTGCTGCGGCAGCAATCCTGAGCATATTACCGCCATGAAAGCGGTGCTGGCCGGCTATGTCGCGCCGCCGTTGAGCCAAGTACTGGCCCAAAATTTGGCAGCTGCCCCCGCCGTCAACGGCAGCGATCACACCAAACGTCGCAGCCGCAGAAGGGAGAGAGCCTGATTGGTGTAAGTTCGGGCGTTTACTTTTATGAAGTTATCGATTGTCATCCCGTGCTACAACGAGCGCGACACGATTCTGCCTATTGTCCAGCTTATCCTCAACGTTGAACTGCCTACCGACCGGGAGCTTATTATTGTCGACGATTGCTCGACCGACGGGACGCGGGACTACCTGCATAGTCTCAAACAACACCCCAATATACTGGTGATCTTCCACGAGCAAAATCAAGGCAAAGGGGCCGCCCTGCGCACCGGTTTCAAGCATGCCACGGGCGACGTGGTCATCATCCAAGACGCCGATCTGGAATATGATCCGATGGAATACGCCAAGCTGCTCAAACCCATTCTAGACGGTAAAGCGGATGTGGTCTTTGGTTCTCGCTTTGTGGGCGGCGAGAGCCACCGGGTGCTCTATTTTTGGCACTCCATCGGCAACCGCATCTTGACCTTTCTATCGAACATGTTTACCAACCTCAACCTGACCGATATGGAGGTTTGCTACAAAGTTTTTAGGAAAAGCGTCATCGACCAAATTGAGGTTGAAGAGAATCGCTTTGGATTTGAACCGGAAATTACGGCTAAGGTGGCCCGCCTCAACTGCGTCATCTACGAGGTAGGTATTTCCTATTACGGTCGAACTTATGACGAAGGTAAAAAAATAAGCTGGCGAGACGGCTTTCGGGCGGTTTATGTGATTCTCAAGTATGGCTTTTCTTAAGCGGAAGCTGTGAAAATTAGGACAAACCGGGGCCTGGTTATTGACTTCTAAGCAGCTCCATGCTATCATCTTTTCAGTAAATTCTGAAATCTTAGAAGACCATGCCGACACTTGATCAAATAAAAGAAAAAGTTATCCTACACTGGGGCGAGATGGGGTCATTGTGGGGTATCAACCGGACTATGGCTCAGGTCCATGCCCTGCTGTTTCTCTCGGATGAACCGCTGTGCGCTAATGATATAATGGAAGAACTGCAAATTAGCCGGGGTAATGTGAGCATGGCCTTGCGTGAGCTTATTTCGTGGGGGCTGGTCACCCGGCTGCACATTAAGGGCGAGCGGCGCGAATATTACACCACCGAGAAGGACGTCTGGACTATGGGGCGGATTATCGCCCGCGAACGTAAAAAGCGAGAGGTCGATCCGACGATCAATATGCTCCGCGAAAGTATGGCCGAACTGGACACCATGCCGCCGTCTGAAGGGGCCTATGAGCGTGAGCAAGTGAAAAATTTGCTCACCTTTTTTGAAACCGGTGTTGACGTTTACAAAGATTTAGAAGCGCACAAGCCAAACAGTATCCTAAAGTTGCTCGGCACGGCGCTCAAGGTGAAAAAGTTATCGTCATAGGTAGACTTTCTCGTCTTTTGTTTTCATAACTTTCACTTTTTTCTAAAAGATATGAATACTTAGTAGTAAATAACCCTCGATTAAATCTCCTGAGGAGTGACGCATGACTGCAAAACCACAGCCCGGCTTCTTCCCCGAACTGCTGCGAAATCCACAGTATTCGGGTACAATTTCAACGTTGGTTTATAACTGGCCTATTTTTGCCGGGATTCTAGGGTTCGGGCTGGCCGCGCTGATCTCGAGCGCGTTTTTAATGGCACCCTGGTCGTGGCTGTTTTTAGCCGCCGGTATAGGGGCCATCATGATTATCTTCAATATTCTGGTCGCCTCATTCATCGTTTATGACTTTGGCCCCAGGCGCGAGTATGACCGGCTGGCTGATCTGGTTGACTTAAACGAAGCCAATGTGGTCATCGATATTACCTGCGGTAAGTTGCGGGGCACGCAAGGACTGCTATCTCGTGTCAATCGGGGGCATTACTTTGTTTTGGATATTTACGATCCCCACAAGATGCCCGACGCTGCCCTACGCCGTGCCCGAGCCATGACCCCACCCCTGGATACCGATCGCCGCATCTATCGCCGGACGGCCAAAGTGGAAAGCCTGCCTATGCCCCACAATTGGGCCGATGTGATTTATTGCAGCTTCAGCCTGCACGAACTGCATGATCCCGCCGACCGGCAGAAGATTTTTAACGAATTCGCCCGTATCCTTAAACCCAACGGTAAGCTGTTGATGGCCGAACACGACCGTGACTGGCTGAACTTTATTGCGTTTGGACCGGGGGTATACAGCTTTTTCTCGGCGGCTACTTGGACCAAGCACATTACCGAGGCTGGTTTGGTGGTAAAACATCACGAACGCTGGCGGAAATTAGCCCATTTGTGGGTGGCCGAACGCAAACCGCGATAACTATAGCTTCAATCACACCCGTTTATATTCGGCCAAACTCACGAGCCAACTGCGCTCCACTCAAGTGAATCATCGTGGGGCGGCCGTGTGGACAGGTGCGGGGCGCCACCGTAGCCTCGAGTTGACGCACCAACTCGCGCATCTCTTCGTGAGATAGCACTTGCCCTCCTTTAACCGAAGCCCGTTTGCAAACCGTAATCGCAATTTTCTCGTGAGTTTCTTTAGCCAGAGGAATTGCCCCATCGGCGATTTCCGCCAGAATGTCGATAAAGGCTTGAGCCGGCTCAGCTTGCCTAAGCATGTCCGGCACTGACCGCAGCCGATAGGTCGTCCCCCCAAACGGTTCAATTTCAAAGCCAATTCCGATTAAAACCTCTAATTCTGCTTCGACGATGGCGGCGTGACTGGGTGACAGCTCGACCACGGCCGGTTCGAGCAATTGCTGGCGGGGAACATCGGCTTTAGCTTTTTGGGCGGCCAACTTCTCATATAAGATGCGTTCGTGGGCGGCGTGCTGATCGATTAAGTACAGCCCGTCCGGCCCTTCGGTAACGATATACATTTGTTGAATTTGACCGACCACTCGCATAGGTGGTAACTTTTTTGAGGTAGCCTCAGCTTCCATCGGCCAGACATCCTGGCCATGCTCATCATCGCCCGCCGCGTGGAAGGGTAACGTGCGCTGCGCTTCGAAGCCAAACTGGCCGGCTTCAATTCGACTGTGGCCGCGCAAGGCGCTGCTCCAGGCCACGGCATCGCCGGCGTGGCCGGTAAACGCAGCAGCCGAGGGGGCTGGATGGATGCCATAGCTGGGAACCGGCGCGGCAGCCACCACCGCTTCTCGGACGGCCCGCTGAACAGCTTTGAAGATCAGACGCGGCTCTTGGAATTTGACTTCGGCCTTAGTGGGGTGAACGTTGACATCAACCTGGGCCGGATCAAGTTCGATGTTCAGCACAGCCACGGGAAATCGACCGACGGGCAAAAAGGTGTGGTAGGCCTGGACTACGGCCTGGTTGAGCGCCCGATCTTGAATCCAGCGTTTGTTGACAAAGAAAACGATTTGATCTCGCATGCCGCGATGGAGCGACGGGCTGCCGGTGTAGCCGTACAGCTCGATCGGCTGCGGCAGCTCCGGCGCGTCCTCCTGTCCGGCTACTTCAAACATCTGGCGGGCGGTTTCCAAACTAAAAACGGCCGCTAAGGCATCGAACAACTGCCCGCTGCCGCTGGTTTGAAAGGTGGTGCGGTTGTCGCTAAGTAAGGTGAAGCGAATGTGGGGGTAAGCCAGGGCGTAGTGGGAGACAATGCGGTGAATGTGGCCGGCTTCGGTGGCCTCGGCTTTGAGAAACTTGAGGCGGGCCGGCACATTATAGAAGAGATTCTCCACGGTAATGATTGTTCCGGCCGGCGACCCGGCTGAGCCGAGCGAAACCTGCTGCCCGCCTTCCACCCGGATGCGGCTGGCAGCGGCTTGAGCGGCCGGTCGGGTGGATAGTGTCAGTTGAGACACGGCCGCAATCGAGGCCAGCGCCTCACCCCGAAAACCGAGGGTTTTGACGCAGTTGAGATCTTCGACCGTGTCGAGCTTGCTGGTGGCGTGCCGGGCAAAGGCTAGCGGCACTTCGACGGTGGGGATGCCGCAGCCGTCATCCATGACCCGGATGAGCCGTTTGCCGCCTTGTTGAATTTCAACTCGAATAAAGGCCGCCCCGGCATCGATTGAATTTTCGACCAGCTCTTTGACGACCGAAGCGGGGCGTTCCACCACCTCGCCCGCCGCGATTTTCGCCGCAACATCCGGCGGCAGGATATGAATAGCCACTCTTTATGCCCCTAGAACACTTGTTTGCCAGGGTTATTTTACCACAACGCTCTCCAACCGCCAATCATCTGGGCCGGCCAATCGTCGTGGTCGGGCTATGAGACGGGGACGGGGCCGTCGTCATTGCCGTCGCCGGTATGAATTTTCACGTGACGAAACTGTTTGCCGTCGGCCACGGTGATGACCATGCGCACATCGATATTCTTCGGAATCAGATCGAAATCTTGCAGTGTCCAGATGGTGGTGATGCGGCCGCTAAGGTTGGGCCATTGGGCTTTGGCCCACAAGTAACGGCGGCGGGAAAACTGCCAGATCGGTTCGGGCTGGCGGGTCGGCTGAAAGCCGCAGTATTCGGCCCAAATGGTGTCGTGATCCGTCTGTGGAAATAGAACATCGACCATGGCTTGCTGCACGTCCGCCGCCTCGCGGCCGTATTCCGGGGCCACCCAGTTGACGTGATAGTTGCGGATAAACATGAAGATGCCGAAATGCGAGTAATGCTCGATCCGTTTGATAATCTGCTCTCGCTGGCTGTAGGCCAATTGATAGGTTTCTTCGAGTTTAACATTCGGTTCTTCGATCCGTTCGTAATCATCGTGATGCTCATTTTGGTTAAACAACGCCGGATCGATATTGTAGAGGTAAGCCACCAGGATGCGATGACGCTCCGGGCCAACATCAAATTTACCCAGCGCACCGGACTCAATCAAATCCTCCAAGGCATCGACAATGCCCCGCTGCCGGGCGTAATCGTGGGCGCGCTGAATGCCCATTTCAAACGAAGCATTGTGTTCGCCGGTGGGCAAGACCGCCGGCAGCGCCACGGCTTCGGCCGGTCGTTTAAGTCCACCATTGGCAATATAAATTTGATACAAGGTTATAGCCGCGCCGGACAGGGCAATCACCCCCAGCGCTTCCGTTTTTTGCGTTACTAAGACGGCCGCCATAAAGTAGCTGGCAATCATCCCGCGCAGACCGGCAAAGCGCAGGGAGCGGGCCTCGCCCGAGTGGGGATCGATGCCGCGCTGGTGGAGCACATCGGTCCGCACGAAAAATACGGTCGTACTGGTAATCACAAACGCGCTGACAAAGCCAAAGGCGTAATAGGCCTCAACCACCACCACTTCCCGGATAATAGGGATGAGCACGGCCGAGATGGCCCAAATCACCACAATACCCAGCCGGTCGTCGGTGAAGAAATGGGGTAAGCGGCCCAGGCGAGCGGCGTTAGCGGCGACAGCCGCGCCCCCAACATAGCCGCCCCCTTGAGCCAGCAGCAAGATAATGGCCAGCAGCAGCCCGGCCACCACCAAAAAGGTGTCCCCCGGCGTCCCCGTGATGGCGTTGCTCAAAGCCCGCGAAAGGGCAATATCGTAAGAAATCTCGTTGATGAATTCGTCCTTCGACAGGCGGTCACGTTCACTGGCCAGGTGCGACTTGGCCTCGCCGAACAGCTCTTCCGACGCCCGCTCGACTGGAATAGAGTTGTAAAGATTAGACGCGGATTGGCGATCATCGTTCGTCACCACCACATCTTCCGGTCTGATGCCGTGACCCAAGACCTGCGCTGCCTCAATTTCATATTCAATTAAGAGGGTGCTGTAGCCCTCGGTGGCCGGGATATCCCACTGTTTGGCCGCATAGAGTTGGACCACGCCGGTGCCGATCAAAAAAACCGCCGCTAGAGTCAGGGCGGTATTGATAACCACCCACTTGGGGCGGGCGGCATGCTTGCCGCTGGCCGGGATCACTTCATACCCGGAGAAGCCTAACATGGCGCTTGACATAGAACGAAAGAACAATTGGAAAAAAAGCACCGTGCCGATGGCCGAAATATCTTGTTGAACCTGGACCACCTGTTGAACCACGCCGTTGGCTTCCAGCCGGTTGACGATGCCTTGCGTGAGGAAAGCCCATTGGGGATGGATTAACGAGGAGAAGCCAACCATCGCCAGAGCCGCGATAGTGAACAACGTAAACAAACCGCCGCCGATCAAAAACAACGGCACGGCCCGTTTGGGACCGATAGCCACCAACACCGCCATGATGAAAAAGGCGAACAGTTCAGCCAGTGCGATCCGATACGGGGCCAGTTCGGGCAGGATCAACATTATGACGTCGGCCGCCGAGATCGAACTGATAATAATCGTCAAAATGGCGTCGAGAAAAAAGAGACTGGTGCCGACCCACGACAGCCACCGCAGCGAGGGCGGGCCAATCGCTTCTACCAAGGGCCCGCTGCCGCCGGCATTGGGCCGCAAGTACGCTCCGGCTTTGTAAGCCGGCACAATGCCAAAAAACAACAGCGCCGACAAAACAATAAACGCCAGGATGGCAATCTGGTGATACCCGCCCGCTCCGTGAATCGCTAGCAGCGTTTGATAGGCGGCCACGCTAAAGGCGTCGGCCGCAATCTCAAAAATGAGGGCCAAGACCCCCAACCCGGTGCCGCCCAACAACAGTCCTTCAACCATTAAACGAGGTAGTTGGCCCCCGGCCTGTTGACGGTCAGCTGGGCTGACATAGTTTTTTAGCATGTAGTAATCTCCCTATAAGTGTTTAGAATGGTTAGCCATGTCCAACAATGGCCTGGCGTACAGCATCGGTTGTGCCCTGCCGGGTAATAATCACCACCCGATCGCCCGGCTGCAAGCGCGTTTGGCCGTGGGCGATGATGATTTGGTTGTTGCGCTGGATCGACGCAATCAGCGCTTGGGGCGGCAGTGATAAATCCATAATCTGTTGTCCGGCGGCGACCATGTTGTCTGCCAGGGTAAATTCAAGAATTTCGGTCTCGGTCAGCCGGCCCAGCCGCAGTTTTTCCGTTGCATATTGATTTTCCATTTTGCGCATGATGGCCCGGCGATAGGCCCGCACCACATCCACGCGCCTTAACAGACCGACCAACCGTTTAGGCTGCTGCGGATCAACTACCGGGATACGCCCAAAGCCTCGATCGCTCATGTAGCGTAACGCTTTGGAGAGGGGATCGCTAGGGTAAGCAACCACAATCTCCTGGTGGGTGATGTCGGCCACGGTCGGCAGCCGGTCATCTATGTGATCGGGCGCTTGTTCCAAATCTTTGATGGTCACTACCCCTAACAGTTGCTCATCCTTATCTAAGACCGGAAAGCCATGGTGGCGCGTTTCGACAAACCGCTCCGATAACTGAGGTAGACTCATTTCGGCCCGGACCACGTCCGGTTTTTGGGTCATGGCTTCGCCGACGGTCACTCCCTTCATCACATCGACATCGCGGTCGCGCTCTAGCGGAATACCTTTGTTGGCCAACTTTAAAGTGTAAATGGAAAAGGGACTCATTGTTTGTGACAGCAACGTGCTCAGCCCCACCGTCACCATCAGCGGTAAGATCATGCGATAATCGCCCGACATCTCGAACACAATCAAAAAAGCAGTTAGGGGCGCGTGAGCGGCGGCTGAGAAGACGCTGGCCATCCCCACCAGCGCATATGCGCCGGAACTGGCCGTTAGCGTTGGAAAAAGGGCATGCACCCCGACCCCAAAGGCGCCGCCAAGCATAGCGCCCATATATAACGAGGGTGAAAAAATCCCGCCTGAATTGCCCGACCCCAGGGTAAAGGTGGTGGCCATCAACTTGGCAATAACCAGCACCAGCAGCAGCGTCAAGGGCAGCGATCCGTTTAACCCTTCCTCAATCGTCGTCAACCCGGCGCCTAGGGCTTGGGGGTAAAATACACCAATGAGCCCGACGCCAATGGCGCCGACGGCCGGTTTGAACGCGGTTGGAAAGTGCCAGTCGTCAAACAGATCTTCAAAATAGTACAGTATCTTGACAAACCCCCGGCCGACCAACGCCGCCAACACTCCCAATAGGGCATACAACGGCAGTTCCCAGGCGCTCACCAGGGCATAGGAGGGGACGGCAAAGGCGGGATTGTTGCCTAAAAATTCACGGCTGACAATGCTGGCGGCTACGGCCGCGATGACCACCATCCCAAAATAGTGGGTGGTAAATTCACCCAATATCACTTCCATCGCAAAAATAACCCCGGCAATAGGGGCATTAAACGTAGCCGAAATTCCGGCCGCCGCGCCGCAGGCCACTAACGTAATGGTTCGCTGCGGGCCAAGATTTAAGAGTTGGGCCGCCGTCGAGCCTAAAGCAGCGCCGACCTGGACAATCGGTCCCTCTCGCCCGGCCGAACCGCCGGTACCGATACAAATGGCCGAGGCCACTGATTTCACCAGCGCTACCCGAGGCCGGATCCGGCCTCGTCTCATGATAATCGCCTGCATCACTTCCGGCACGCCATGTCCTTTGGCTTCTATGGCCCAATAGGCGATCATCGGTCCGGTGATCAAGCTGCCGATAACGGGCACTAAAATAATCCAGCCAGCTCCCAAAGGCGCTAAAAGTTGAGGTAGGCCCTCTTCAAATGAAATGTGGGTAACCCAGGCAATCGCTTCAACAAAGATGACCGTAATTAATCCTGTTCCCGCCCCCATTACCACGGCGACTACCATCAGGGTGGCAAAGTTATTGAAATTGACTCCTGATTTTAACCATTCAAAACTTTCAGTGAAGATGCCGGAATCAGCATGGGGCAACTTAACCTGATCTGACGACAATTTATAACCTCCTTTGGTCTATTCAATTATGAATTCGACGAAGCCGGATCTGAACCGGCTGGGGCCAACAGCGCATCCAACGGTATCGATGCGATCTGCGGGCGACCTAAGCTGTGCAGCCACGCTTGTTCTTGAGCTAGCATGCCGTAAAAGTGATGAAAGCAGTGTCGCAAAGCTGAATTATGTTGGTAGGTCTCTGAAAGATGGAAGATGGTGGCAGCATACAGTTCAAGTGGATCGATCTCTACCAGCCGTTGCTGGTAGCCGCGATCATCGCGCCCCCAATTGGCGTGCACCCGGGCCAGCAGCGCTTCGGTTTCGGTCGCCAACTGCTCGGCAACGCTATCCGGCTCGTGGGACATCTCAACAATGGGCGCCGGCGAGGTCAAAACACAGACCACCATCCCGTTATTGGCATAAATGTCCAACGTACCGCCATAGGTAAAAAAGTAAACCCGTTTGTCGAAGCGGTCGCGTAGCACCACCGGTCCGGCGCTAAGCAGCCATCTGCCGTTGGTCACTGAGGCTAACGTTAATCGTACCTGGCCAACACCCAGATCAGGGTCAGATCGGCTTAGATCGATCCGTTCGGGATCATAGTGGTGCTCGGTGGGCATCGGGCGCAGGGCAATCAGCAGCCGCGTCCCGCCGGGACTGATCGAATGAGGCGGATCAAGCAGCAGATAGCCCGCTTCCGCCATTTCTTGGAAAAACAGTTCATCGTTCATAAGGTGTCCTTAATATCTCTACTCTCTATGCCATCACCGCCCGAATTGTTGTGAGCAGCATTTCAGGCGATTCTTGCTTGGCCACAAAAGCGGCCGCGCCGGCTTGCATGGCTAAATAGCGATTGCCGGCGTTATCATAAATGGATACAACGATGATCCGGCAGCCGGGCGCGGCCTTGAATAAATGCGGAATCAGGTCGGCCCCATTGCGACCGGTGAGCATCAGATCGAGTAATATTACATCAGGTTGCGTGGCTCGCGCCAGAAGCGGTGCGGTTTCCAGGTCACGGGCGTCACCAACGACCGCCAGATCATCTTCCAGGGCCAATCGCATCCGCCAGCCTTGAATGACGTTAGGTTCGTCATCGATGAGAAGAATCTTTATCATTCACACCATCCTTTTCCTAAAACTGACCGGGCCAACCTCGGCTGCGATTTTCGACTGGAATACTTATAAGGTAAAATGAAAGTTGTGATAACTGCTTCATAAAGCATACCATTGAACCCGTATGTGGACATCCGGCAAAGGACTTGGGCTAGCCTCAGACTTTGGTCGGAGACGGCGAGCTAACCAGAGTCAGGTGACAGTCACTTATTGTCAACAAGCGTACCCAAGTAACGGTCACCTTGAGAACTGCGTAAGTCCTGACCAAGTGTGATAGGAGAAGGAAATGACCATTCGAGTAATGATTGTGGACGATCACAGCGTCGTTCGGCAGGGCCTGACGATGTTTTTGACCTTAGATGACGGAATTGAAATTGTAGGAGAAGCCGAAAATGGCGAGGAAGCGCTGGCTTTGGCTCGTGATCTGCGGCCTGATGTGGTCTTGATGGACTTGCTAATGCCCAAAATGGACGGCATCTCGGCCATCAAGCAGCTGCGCCGCGAGCAGCCTGATATTGAAATTATTGCCCTAACCAGCGTGCTGGAAGACGCCTCGGTGGTGGGAGCGGTAAAAGCCGGCGCGGTGGGCTATCTGCTCAAAGACACCAAATCCGATGAGTTATGCCGGGCCATTCACGCTGCCGCCGCCGGACAGGTTCAACTTTCGCCCGAGGCCGCGGCCCGCCTGGTGCGCGAAGTCAAGCTGCCCGATACCCCCGAAAACTTGACCGAACGCGAAACCGAGGTACTGCGGTTAATCGGCAAGGGATTGTCCAACAAGGAAATTGCCCGCGAGTTGAGCATTGGCGAGAAAACAGTTAAGACCCACGTGAGCGCCGTTTTGAACAAATTGGGCGTACTCAGCCGCACCCAGGCCGCGCTCCATGCGGTTAAGATTGGGCTGGTCTCTTATTAAGCCGGCCAGATGGAACGAGTGACTGTGACTGAGCAAGAGCAATTCAATTCAGAACCAACCACCAACCCGCAGTGGCGAGGGATTACCAGTGCCCTGGTAACGCTGGTGGTGTTGCTGCTGCTGTGGTGGCTGGTCTACCGCTGGTTTGAAGCCAGCCTGATTGCCGAAGAGCGCGGCCAGANNNNAGATTGCCGTGGTGCAGCGGTCGGTGTGGGTGCTGCAAATAGCCGGTTTGCTGGTGGTCAGTCTGGGAACGATACTAACCTATGTCATTGCCCTACGCCAGGCTCGCCTGGCCCAAACGGTCGAGGCACAGTTGACGGAGTTAGTTCAGGCCCGCCAGTTATTAGAGAAGCGCGTTACCCGCCGCACTCAAGAGCTAGAAACCCTGCTGCGGGTTTCCCGCGATCTGACCGCCACGCTGGATCTCAAGCCGTTGCTGGGCCGTATTGTTGAGCAACTGCGCCAGGTGGTCGCTTATGACAGCGCCGGACTGTTTGATCTGGTGGATGACACCTACCTCGATGCCCTGCTGTACGTAGGGCCGCAAGAGACCGGCTCCTCGCTGATGCAACTATCGCTGGATGCGCCCTTGATTGTTGAAGTTATCCGGCAGCAGCAGCCCGTTCTCGTGCCGGATACGCAAGCCGACACCGTTTCGGCCCAGGCGCTGCGAACGATGGCCGGCTGTCCCTTGACTCAAATCGGTTCTTGGCTGGTGGTCCCGTTGCTGCTCAAAGATCGCGCTATTGGTATGTTGGAATTGGGCCACTGCCGGCCTAACTTCTATACGACCCGGCATGTTGACCTGGCTTTGGCGTTTGCCAACCAGGCCGCCATTGCCATCGAAAATGCCCGCTTGTATGAGCAAGCCCAAGCCTTAGCCTCGCTGGAAGAGCGCCGCCACCTGGCCCGCGAACTGCACGATTCAGTTTCACAAGCGTTATACGGCATCGCTTTAGGCACACGCACCGCCCGTATGCTGCTCGATCGCGACCCGACCAAACTGGCCGAACCACTAGACTACATTATGAATCTGGCCGAAGCCGGACTGACCGAAATGCGGGCTTTGATTTTTGAACTACGTCCGGAAATTTTGGAGTCGGAAGGGTTGGTGGGGGCGTTAAGCAAACAAGCCGAAGCCCTGCGTGTGCGCCACAAGTTGCAGGTCGAGACTGATTTTGGCCCGGAGCCGTCGGTCCCCCTACCCTGTAAAGAAGCTTTTTACCGTATCGCCCAAGAAGCCACCCACAATGTGGTCAAACACGCTAAGGCCGGGCGGATCACGCTGTCGCTGCAAAATGGTGAAGGCTTAACCCTGGAAATTGACGACGACGGCCTGGGCTTCGACCCCGACCAAACCTTCACCGGCCATTTAGGGCTGCGCTCGATGCGGGAGCGGATTGAAAAACTAGGCGGTCGTTTTGAGCTGCAGAGCGAACCGGGGCGGGGAACCACGGTTCGCGTCTGCCTGCCGCCGTAGCCTCCGTTTGTAGTAACGGCTTTAGCCGTCACACCGCCAAAGCCGTTACTACAAACAATAAGCTGTTCGTAGTAACGGCTTTAGCCGCCGATCAATACCCTTTAAAATTAGGCTTGCGTTTTTCCTTGAACGCTTGCAGCCCTTCCCGATAATCCTGGCTGTCATACACCTCCCGGCGCATACCTTGAATATCTTCAAAGGTTTCTGATGAGAGCATCTGGCCGCTCAGCAAATGACGAAACTGTCGTTTGAGCGCCCGCACGGCTAACGGCGCGTTTTCGGTGACGGTGCCGGCGATGCGGTAGGTGAATTCTTCTATCTCGTCCCGTTTAACCACATGGTTAACCATGCGCGAGTTGAGCGCCTCGCGCGACAGAATGGGCCGGGCCGTAAAAAACATCTCCTTGGCTTTTTGCGGCCCCACCACGTTGATGAAGTGCACCAACCCCGAAGCATTGTAGGGCAAGCCCAATTTGGCCGGGGTAATGGCGAACGTCGTATCGTCGGCGCAGATAACGATATCGCACGAGATGCACAAATCGCACGCGCCGCCCCAGACCGTGCCCTCAACCATAGCGATGACCGGCGCGGGGAAATCCTGGACGCGCCGCAGTAACTTTTCCAGCGAGTCGTGGTAGCCCAGCGGGTCGCGCCGTCCGTCCGGCAGTTCGCTAATGTCGTGGCCGGCCGACCAGACCTTGACGCCGGGCTGGGCCCGCAGCACCACCACCTGCGCCTGGGCGTCTTCCATTTCGTCGAACGCGGTAATCAGGTCATTGACCAAGGCGTCACCGATGGAGTTGAGCTTGCGCTGGTTGTTGAGCGTAATCGTGCCAATATTATTTTCAAGCTTGATATCAACCAATTCCAACACGGCCATTAAAGTTCCTTTTCAAATAAATTAACTGTGTGCCACGAAACCCCATTTGCCATCGACCTCCACCGCGGCCAGCCCCTCTGAAAACGAGGCGGCGTGGTCAAACTGCGGTTCGATGACAAATTTACCCGTTTGGTCGATAAAGCCGGTTTTGCCATTCAAGTTCACTTTGGCGATGTGCTCATGAAATATCTCGGCGTGAGTAAACTGCGGCTCGATGGCCATTTGGCCGGTTTTATCGATGTAACCCCACTTGCCGTCAGACTGGACCGGAGCCAGGCCATCGGCAAACGGCGCGGCGGCCTGAAACTGAGGTTTAATCACCATTTTACCGGTGGCGTCGATGAATCCCCAGCGGCCTTCCTGCTCAACCGGAGCCAGACCATCGGCAAAATCGCGAGTCTGGTCAAACTGTGGCTCGATGACGACTTGGCCGGTTTTATCGACATAGCCGCGCTGGCCGCTGTCGATAACCCAGGCCAGCCCGCTGGCAAAATCCCAGCCGCCGTCAAATTGGGCCTGGCTGACCGCCTGCCCTTGCTCATCGATATAACCCCATTTATCATCTTGCTTAACCAGGGCCAAGCCTTCGGCAAAGGGATCGGCAAAAGCGTAAGCCGGTTCGATGACCGTTTGGCCGGTTTTATCAATGTAGCCCCACTTGTCGTTGTCTTGAACCGCCGCCAGACCATCGCTGAAGTTTTGAGCGTGGTCAAACTGCGGCTTAATCACGTAAGCTCCGGCCGGGTCGATATAGCCGTACTGCTCGTCCGTCTGCACCCAGGCCAACCCTTCGACAAAGTTGCCGACCTCTGCAAACTGCGGCTTGATGACAACTTGACCGCTTTTATCAATGTAGCCCCACTGCCCATCGACCTCCACCGCGGCCCGATCTTGGTGAAAGTCCGCCACGTGATCAAACTGGGCTGCAATCGCCAGCGTTTCTGTTGGCGTGTCCGCGGCGGCCTCCGGCGTGCTGCCGGTTGCGGCGGCTGTCGCCGTGGTGGGGGTAGTCGCTGTGGCGGTTTGGTCGGAGCTGGACATCAGCCCAGAGATACCCCGGATCAACGACGGCGCGCCCCGGCCGATCAACGTGCAGGCCATGAGTAGCGTTATTACCCAGATACCCCCGTTTTTCTTCCACTTTCTTTTCCAATTTGAGTTCATACGTAATCCTTGATTTCGCTGCCTGGTGAGCGAGATGATGTGATGTTACCTTCAGTATACTGTGCTTCCGGCCAGCCCTCATCCGAAAAACGGCGGAGCCCGGGTCAGACTTTAGGCGGAGAAGCCTCTTGTTCGTCGTATGGCTTCTGAAGTTTAAGACAATAACCGGACCACCCAGAGTGGCTCTCCCCCCATGTTCGCCGGGCGATCAATCGGCCCGGCTATGAGCCGCGCCCGCTAAAGACGGGCTTTTCAAATCCGCTTGAGCAGGTGCCGTTGACTAGCCCGGTTGATTTATCACCGGTGGACGTCGGGGGAATAGTCGTCCGATTATTTATTTAATCTCAATTAGCCATCCGGTCCCGGCTGCTCTCACCGGATAGCCGTTTCTAGCAGTTGTCGGACATCGATCAGTCGATTCAAAACTCAGCCACGACCAATCGATATGCTGATCAGTCGATTCCAAACTCAGCCACGACCAATCGATACGTTGATCAGTCGATTCCAAACGCACGCACGACCAATAGATAA
>JAGRCC010000161.1 GCA_020433785.1 Anaerolineae bacterium | reverse complement strand
AACCACCTCATCGACATCAGCCGCAAGCGCATCGATATTCTTGACCCCGCCGGTTTAGAACGCATCGCCGAAGCGTAATCCGGTGATAGGGCGAACCGTTAGAAGTATGCTATAATCCGGCCATCTTGGTATAGGGTAGCAACGATTTTCTTTTCGATTATTCTTCCGATTTTTAACGCGTCGTCAGAGATTAGCGCAACGCTAGCCAGTCTGTCGCAGCAGCCCGGCGAGTTTGAAGTGATTGTCGCTCATCGACCATCGGTAGTAGGGGCGAAAGCGCCGGACGATTACCGGCTGGAAATGGTGCACTGTCCGGATGTTTCACGGGGAGCGCTGCTCAATATTGGAGCAGCTAATGCGACAGGCGATATTTTCCTGTTCTTGTGGCCCGGCTGTCGCTTACCGGATAAAGCGCTGCCGGCGATCGAGGCCAATTTTGAGGTACTGCCGCAAGCCGTCGGCGGGAATTTTCACGTTACCTTTGACGACGCCTCACGTTTGGCCCAAGGTTTGAAACTACTGCTGAAAAGATGGCGATACCACGGACGCTATTTCGGCCACAGCGGTATCTTTGTCCGCCGAGAAATATTTGAAGCGCTGGGTGGGTTTCGCGATTATGACCTGCTTGAAGATTACGACTTTGCTCAACGGCTAGAAAAGCAGGGGGCAACATTGTTTCTCCCGCACTATATCACCGCCTCGGCCCAAACCTTTCAAAATCGTAAGCTGCGAGCCGCCATATCCTGGATCGTGATTTATGCGCTCTACCGCCTTGGCGTTTCGCCCAATGAGCTGGTCAATTTTCATTACGGTTAAACCTTTCCGTTTGAGTGATTGACGGTCGCGTTCTTAATCTTTATAATCAGGTCATCGGAGGAACGCAATGGATAAAAACGTTACTGTTTACGGCGCGTCTTGGTGTCCCGACTGCCGACGCAGCAAACGCTTCCTGAGCGAACAGCAAATCGATTATGAATGGGTAGACATTGAACAAAATAAAGAGGCCCAGGCCTATGTCGAAGAAATCAATGAGGGCAAACGCATTATTCCGACCATTGTCATTGACGATGACTCGGTTTTAGTCGAGCCGTCTAACGCCGAACTGGCCGAAAAACTCGGCCTCTCGATCACCGACCCGCACGATTTCCACGATGTGACGATCATTGGGGCCGGGCCAGCCGGTTTGACCGCGGCCATCTACGCGGCTCGTGACGGCTTCAGTGTGATGGTCATCGATGAGGGGGCGCTCGGTGGACAGGCGGCCACGACCGAAGCGTTGGAAAACTACCCGGGCTTCCCGGACGGCATTAGCGGTGACAAATGGGCGCAGCGAGTGGTGAAGCAGGCCGAAAAGTTTGGCGTAGAGTTTTTGCAAGCCCAAGCCGTCGTCGGCCTGCGCAGCGAAGGCCAAAAAAGCCTGTGGATCACCACCGGCGATGGCCAGGAGTACGGGAGTAGGGCGATACTCATCGCCACGGGCGCAGATTATCGCCACTTAGGGGTTGAAGGTGAGGACGATTTTATCGGTGCGGGTGTTCACTTCTGCTCCACCTGTGATGGTCCGTTTTATAAGGATAAAGAGGTTGCTGTCGTCGGCAGCGGCTACAGCGCCGCGGAGGAATCGTTGGCTCTGCTCAACTTTGCCAACAAAGTCGATCTGCTGGTGCGCGGCGATAAGCTCAAAGTGTCGCAGTTGTTGGCCGATAAAATAGAAAGAAGCGACAAAATTGCGGTCCATTACCACAGCGCGGTCTCCAAACTGGCCGGCAAAGACGGCAAATTGAGCGAGGTCCACCTCAAAGATAAACAGAGCGGCGACGAAACGGTGTTTCAACCGGACGGCCTGTTCGTTTTCATCGGCCAGCAGCCCAACACCGATTTCCTCAAAGGCAGCGGCGTCTTGCTCAACAATCACGGCTTTATCGTGACTGGCCACCAATTGAGCCACCATCCCGATTGGCCATCGAATGCCGATGCGCCGTCGGGCCTGTTGGCAACCAGCGTGCCCGGTGTGTTCGCGGCGGGGGATGTGCGAGCCGGTTCGACTAAGCAAGTGGCCTCCGCTTCCGGCGAAGGCACCACCGCCGCCCTACTTATCCGGGAGCATCTACGATCGAATTAACTATAAGTAAAAAAACATCAAAAATCTCCTTAGCACCTTTTTTTCTTTTCAGCTTGCTAAGGAGATTTTTTCGTTTCACCGCTTTAGACCTGCCCTAAGTGCAGTCAAAGTGATGGCATTTTTATGAAATGACACACCGTCTAATGGGCTTGCAACTCAGCCACGGGAAATTGGGCACTGATTTCATCGTTAGCCACTTTGGTCTTGTGGACTTCCACATCAATGCCGTAGAGCGCCGCCGCGTTACCGCCCAAAATTTTGGCTTTGGCTTCGGGCGTCAGGTCAACGCCAAATTCGGATTTAATATCATCCGGTAATTCAAACGCCATAAATTTGTCGATGAGCCATTTGGGCGTCCAGATAGCGTAGTCGCTGCCGAAAAGAATTTTGTCTTCGCCAATCCAGAACAGTAGGCTGGCAATGATTTCGGCAAAATAGCGCGGGCGCGGGTGAATAAACGGCATCGCTACCGCCAAACCGGCATAAACATTACGTTCCTGGGTCGCAATCCAGCAGAAGTCTTCCAGCCGGGGCAGCCCCACGTGTTCGACGATGAAATTGAGGTTGGGGAAATCGGTGGCGGCGTAGTCAACATCATGGACATCGAAGGCGTCGCGGCTGAGGGGATAGACGGTTGGCCCTTTGTGAACGTGAACGTTCTTAATGCCCAGCTCTTCCGTCAAGGCGAGATATTTGTAGGACATGGGGTCGTTCAGACTCCAGCCCTTCGAACCGTCCTTCCACTCGGCCGTATAGAGCTTGAGCCCCTGAATGGGATACTCTTCGCACATCTGGCGAAAAGCATCCAGTCCGGCCTCGCCGTCGCGTGGATCGAAAGAGCCGTTGAGGATAAATCGATCGGGATATTTTTGCTTGAGGACATTGTTTTGCTTATGGGAATTGAACCCATCTTTGTACCATTCATACAGGTAGGTGGAATTGAGGATACCAATGTCCACGTAGCCGTCGATAAATAGGTCTTTGATCAATCGCTCCTCGCCGTAATCGCAAAACGTCTCGTAGTCCCATTTTTCTTCGGCCGGGCTGAGGCCGTTGTGATAGGCGTAAAAACAGTCGATCCAATCTTTGCCGTGCTGGTTGGGGATTTGGTTGGCCGGGCTGGCGTTCCACAAATGCATATGCCCGTCGATGACAAAAACTTCTGTAC
>JAGRCC010001162.1 GCA_020433785.1 Anaerolineae bacterium | reverse complement strand
ACCTTCGAAAACCTGACAGGTCTGGCTGTCGGTCCAGGTTCACGCCTCTATGTCTCGCCCAACGGCACATGCCGCAGCGTCACCACAGCAATCTGGTCCGGTGAAAGGTTCGGCCACAGCGCCGGAACCGGTTTAATTTGGCGGGCGGCCGGCCCCAGCGGCGAGCGCTCACCCAGGGGCAAGAGCAGTACCACCTGGCGCTTCACCTGCCCCCGGTCCGGCTCGGCCAGCGCGGCTTCGTCAAAAGGCCAAAACGGCGTCGACTCCTCGATGAACGGCTGCAAGAAGGTCAGTTGAGCCTCGGCCTCCGGCAGGTGTTCGGCCAGAATCACATCGGCCGGGCGCTGCCAGAGGGCGGCCAGGCGACGCAGCATCGGTGGGCGCAGCCGGTCGAGCAGCGCCTCAGGGCGATCGGTTCCGGTTACCCACTCCACCAGCGATCCGGCCTCAGTCCATATCGCTGCCGTGGTTTCAGCCTCCAACGTGTGCTGTTGCGCCTTAACCGCCGCGGCCGACCACGGTTCGGGTATTTCGGGGTCAACTCCAACCTCGGCCTCAAGCCGCGTCACCGCCTGCGCTACGCGCCGGCAGCCTTCGGTCCAGGGCCGGGTCAATCGCGGCCACTGCTCAACCAGCTCGCTGTATAATGGAAGAAGCGCCTCTAATAAAGAGAGCTGCTGCCAGCTTTGCAGCCGGGCCTGCTGAAGTTGGGCTACCTGCCGCAGGTCGTTCCGAGCCAGCCGGCAAGTTTGGTAGGCGGCCGGCCACCGCCAGGGACGCGGCCCCCACCGCAGCGCCAGCGCCGCCGGATGGGCCGGCAGCGTATCCAACCGCCCGGCCAGTCGCCGGCCGGTTTGGGTCAGGCGTTGGTCGATCTGGGCCAAATCGGCTTCGGTCTCCGCCAACCGGGCTTCAACGCCGTCAGCAAAAGCGGCCAACAGCTCCGCCATAGCCGCAATACGGGCTTGAACCAGCACCACAGCGCCGGCCCGATGCCCGTGCAACCCGTGGCTAAGGTAGCGCCCGGCTTGCTCCGGCCAGCCGGCCCGGAGCGTCGCCAAGACCTCATCGAGCCGGCGGCTGCTCCTAAGCCACGCTTCTTGCCAGAGCGGCGTCACCTGGTCCAGCGATCCCAGAGCGCTGGGCAGCAGCCACGGCCAGGGCGTTTCGGGAACCAGTTCTTCCAACCGGCGCGGCAGGGCGGGCATTTCGGCGGCCAGGGTTTCCAGCAGTTGCGGCGGGGTCAACTTCAGCTCGACCACGGTTTGTTGGGCCTGCCGCCGGGCGCTCTCGGCCAGGTCCGTGGTCGGCCCCCGGGCCGGAGGCTGGTTGATCAGGTCGATCAGCATAGTCCGACTCCAACGCCGGACCAACGTCTCCACCAACGCCGGACCGGGCCAGCAGCGCCGGGCCAAGCCGATGTGAGTGACGGGCGTGGCCCAGCCGGTTGTCTGGCCCGGCAAGCTGCCGTCCTGCCGGGTCAGACAAACCGGCAGCGCCAGAAAGGCGGCTATCCGCGCCGCCAACCGGCGCGGCTCGCCCACAATTAGACCGGCTTCATTGGTTAACCCGGCCACGTAACAGCCCTGATCGAAACCGGCGGCTAAAGCGGCCAAATCGGGCCGGAGCGGCTCCGCCGAGGCGGTCCTTTGTGATGAAGGCTCGGCAGACCACAGCAGTACGCCCACCGTCGCCAGGTGCGGCGCCAACGCCGGTTTGACCATGACCCGTAACTTGTCGCAAAACGGCGGCAGGACCGCGCTGACCCACGCTTCGGCCATATCGGCTATGACCATGACCAACATTTCGTCAGCGCGCACGGCAATGTCTTGCCGGCTGAGAGCGGTCAGGTGATGTAGTTGGGAAATCTCGGCCAGCAAAGAGCCGACCGCCGGCTCAAACGCTGCCGGCAGCGATCCGTTTTCGTCCGGCGACAGGTGGATGATTGGCTCACCGGCCGGGGCCTCAACCGTCTCGGCCGCCACCACCACGGCCCGAATGACGCCTACCGCACCCAACAGCTCATTTATCTCGGCCAAAAAGGCGGCTATCGTTTGCCCGGCCACATCACCCAGGCCGATCAGCAGCGTCCTTTGAACGATGACCTTAGGCATGGTTCACCTCCGGCGGCGGGCCGGACGGCGATTGAACGGCGTCGGAGGTGAATTGATAAATCTGGCGCAGTTCAGCCGCATAGTCTCGCACCAGACGCTTGAGATCCAGCACCGTCTCATCGGCCTGGCCGTTTTGGGCCTGGTAGTAGCCTTCCAACAAGGTCAAGGTTGCGGCCAACCCCTGCTGGGCCACCCGTTTTTCAACCCGCGCCCTCACTTCCTGAACCAGTCCCGTCCGGCGGGTAAAGCTCTCCAGGCTGTTTGATAACCCCTGCCCCAACTTTTGGGGACGATCGAGCTGATCGTCCGGGGTGTAGTAAAAGTAAGATCCCTGGCTGGTAATAAAGCCAAACAGCGAGCCGAGGGCAAAGGTTTGCCGGGCCTGCTGCCCGTCGCTTTGAAACTGGGGCAGAACATGCAGCGGCACGCGCCCCCGCGCCTGCTGGTAAACGGCCAGGTAGCTGGCCCACTGCTGGGTAGCCGTATGGGGCGCACCGACCCGGGCCACAAAGGCAATCACCCGCGTTTTGTCGCCGGTCGAAACCAGCGAGCGGGCATGGTGGTGATAGATCGAGCGGGTTTCGTCCGGCACGCCCAGCACTTCCAGCCGCTTCAAGCCGGCGCCGCCGTCGGGCAGCCGGGTCCGGTCCAGATTCCACGAGGGCGTGGCCTGGTTCACCAGCCAGACTCGGAACCCTTCGGACGAGAGCGTTTCACTTTGCAAGGTGATCGCCTGCTCAACCGTCATCGCGCCGATGGCCTCGAACGGGGGCCGGCAGGCCGCGTAAAGGATCGCTTCGATATCGGCCGGCGACAGCGTTTGCCAGGCCAGCGGTGAGGCCCCGCCGCTAAACAGCGCGGCCAGCGTATCGGGTACGGCCGGCGCGTGCCCTTCAAAAAGCAGATCGGTGAAGGCGTTGGTCGCCAGCGAACGAGTCGTTACGCCATCCCACAGGGGTGGGCTTGAGGCTGATGAGTCGGCCGACTTCAACCGATGCTGTACGGCCTGAAGCCGGCCCTGAACCGCCCGGCAAGCGTCGGCCTGGGCTTGAACCGCTCGCCCGGCTTCGTGCGCGACCCGCCGGGCAGCGCCCACAATCTGGCCGGTCCACCACAGTTCAAAACTCTGCTGGGCGGTCGTCATGTAGCTGTGCTGCGCCCGGCTGATGCGCCGGCTCCGGCCCAAAAAACCGCTCTCGCCGGCCTGCAGAAAGACCAGCTCCAGGTGAGATAGTTCCTGGGCCAGTTCAGCCTGGCGGCTTTCGGCTTCGGCCAGCCGCCGCTCCAGCCGGGTGACCGTTTCGTCTAACTGAGCCGCCAATCGTTTGAGCCAGGCCTCAGCCACGCTCAGGCCGTAGCGGGCCAACAGGGGATCGAGTTGGGCGGCCAGTTGTTCCCGGCTGCGGGTAATGAGACGGGTTTCATTGTGCTGCAGCACGCGGCGAAAATCGGTGTTGAGCCGGGTTTGCTGGTACTCGGCCACGTAGCGAATCAGCTCGCGAGGTACGGCCGTGTCGGCCAGCCGGCTGACCCAGCCCGGAGTCGTGACCTCAACCGTAACCGGCGCGCCGTGATCATCAACGGCCAGCCGTTCTAGCAGGGCCGGCAGCGTTAAATGAGCGGCTTCGAGCCACTGGTCGGCCGGCTGGTCCAGCTTCAACGCCGACCGCGTCTCGGCGGTTACGGGAGCCAGCAAGCCTTGGTCGATCACGCGCCGGGCCTGGCGGGCCGCGCACCGGTCGGCCACCGCCGGCCCGTTGAAAACCAGCGCCGCCAGTCCCAAACTGCCGTAGAAGGTGCCGTCGCCGGCGGCGGTTTGCTGCACCAGTACATCGTCCAGATTGTCAAAATCATTCTCGTGCTTCTGACCGATTTGGGAACCCATTTGCAGGTAGATGGCTTCAGCGGCCAAGCGACAAACTTCCCCCGGTCCGGTCCAGGTATGCCCCCGCTCATCGATGCCGTCGAGCAGGTAGACGATGTTAAAAGGCGGCTGGGCGGTATTAATTGATCGTCCGTTGGGGTAGTGGGCTTCAAAGCCGCTCTGCATCATAGTGTGGTTGATTTCTTTAAGGGTGGCCACGGCGTTGGGGATGAGGTTAGGGCCGTCGATCCCTTGAAAGGCGCGGGGCAGAACGCCCACGCCGGTTACGTAACAGAAGTCGGCCAGAATCCCCAGTTCGTCGAGCAGGTCGCGCACCAGATGGGCCATATCGACCACCATGCTTGAACCGGTGCCGCCCACCAGCGAACTAAAGATAAAGACGTTGATCCCTTCTTGTTGTTCGGCCTCCTGGCGGCCGGCCAAGGCCCAGATGGCCTCGCGCAGACGCTCCTCGACGGTCGCGTAGTGCCATAGCATCGCCAGCAGACCCAGCGGTCGCAGTTGTTTAGCGCCCCGCCGCAGCGACGAGGGCGGCAGTTGGGCGATGACGCCGCCCAGCCGGGCTTCGATAGCCGCCTGGTGGCTCAGATTTTGCTTGATTTTGGCGACCGGCACGTTGCCGATGTTAACCAGCTCGCTCTCGTTTTCCAGCGATACGGCTCGATCGCCTTGAAACGACTCGACTGTCTCATCGGCGGTATCAAATACCAGGTAGCGAACGCGCTGGGCGATAAGCGCTTTGGGCCAGCTTTGTTCTACCAGCCCTTTCAGATGGACCACCGAGCGATGGCCGGTGCCGCCTAAACCCATAATCAGGGTGCGGCGAGGCGAGCCGCGTTGCTGAGTTTGAATTGTCATGATTTACGCTCCTATGTACTGTTTTATTGTTTTGACCGGATCTGACCCGTCTTCGAAGACTATGGGGCGGGGTCCGGTGTTACTCCCAAGATGTATACCATGGCCTGACGCTATCTTGTTAGCCGTAAGTGGTTGGCCACAATTCGCTGCCGGCGACCCGCTATCGGCTATCGACCTAGCAGGCTGCTCGTGTGGCGATTCCCGTACGCCGTCACGGGCCGGTTAGAACCGGGGCGACGGCAGCGTAGATTTTCAAACCGAAATTGATATTCCCCCAGGCCGATGATGTCGCTGTCAAACAGCGGGCAGGCTTGGTGGACTTGCCGATCGTTGAGTCGAACCTCACTGCCGTTCGCCCTGTCAACGCGCAGGTAGGTCGTCGCTTCGGTCTCGACGCCGGGTCGGGTCAGCAGCGTCACCGTAGGCAGTCCGGGGCCTGCGGCCGGATTGATCAAAACCACGTCCGCGGTTCGATCGGGGCCAAGCTGTACCTGAGGTTGGTTGAAGCGGTCCAGGTCGATGCGCGATAACGCCGGCTCGCTTCCGTTTGGCGCGGCCAACCGGCGCAGTTGGCCTGAGACAGGCGGTGAGCCGGGGCGCTTCTTTAGCCAGAGACCGCCTCCGCCAAAAAGAAGCAGGACCAACAGAGACAGCATTAACCAGAACCATCGACCGAAATGAGACTGATCAGATTGAATGATACGCTCCCCACCGCTGGGGATGTTTTGGCCCCTCCCCTCAGCAAGAGGAAGCTGGGAGGGGGTCGAATCACTGCCGGCTTCCCCAGTTGGGCTATCTGTCCGCCCCTGAACCGTCGATGAAGTCGGTTGGATAGAAGCTACAGGAATCGATGGCAGCGCAACCTGGCGTGGCAGCGGCGTAGTCGTAGCGGTCGGTATCGATGTAGAGAAAGGGGTAGGTGCAGCCGGAGCCGGTTGGTCATCCTGCCAGACGGTAATTTGTCCCTGGCCGGTAAAACGCAGTTGCCAATCGCCCGGCGGGGGCTGTGAGACGGACCAGACTTCTTCATAGCTGCCGGGCCAGCCGTTGTAGGTCACGCCGGTGGGGGCCGGCGCCAGCCGCCGGCCGTCCGGCTGAAATATTTCGGTGGTGATGGCCGGGCTGCTCTTGAGGATGACGAAGCTCGTCTGGGCCAAGTTGGGCTGCACGGCAATGGTGTGGCGGCTGGGGGGCTGAACCGGCGCTTGCAGCACCATCCCGGCCGTCTCCCGGCCGGTGAGGCTGACCATAATTTCGTGGAAGATGTGAGGGAGGTCATCACTTTTTTCGACCTGGTAGAACCGCCCCCCGGTAGCCGCCGCCATATCCGGCCACAGCGGCCGGACTACCGGCGCCATCTCCGGCTCGGCGGTTACGGCCGGATTGTGGAGCAGAACGATATGGAGCGGAATGCCGGCCATAGCAAAACGCCCGGCGAT
>JAGRCC010001161.1 GCA_020433785.1 Anaerolineae bacterium | reverse complement strand
GGCAAACCCGTAAAACGCTGATCACAAATTTGGGCTTTGCCATGGGGGCGATTGTGGTCATGCTCATCGCCATTTTCACCAACGGCCTGGCCCTACCGCTGGCGGTGATCGGCCACGAGGGTGGTACGGTGCTGGTCTCTTTGAACGGACTGCGGCTGCTGATGTTCAAACGCCATCCGGCCACCGATACTGAGGGTCAAAGGCGCGCCGCGCAACTGCAACCGGTTGGGTAAGATGATGATTTGATCGTTGGTTCGGTGGATAGATGGTTGATCGCTATGGGGAATGAGTCAACGGTAAAGATATGCCTGGTTGGCGCCTGAAAAAGGCCAAGCCGAGAATGGCTTGGCCTTTTTATCTCTAATCAGGACGTGTTGTTTTGACAGGACTTCAAAAATAATTATTATAATATTACGTGACCTAAGTTGTTGCCGTCTCCCTAACAGTTAAAAAAACCACCCTTTTCCACTAAATATATATGGAAATGGACTAACGTGTGGATCAGTTCCCCCTATTCCTACACGATCTTTTCGACTCCTCGATGCCAGCGCTTAGGTAACAACGATTGACAAACCAATAAACCTGGAGGATTTATGAAGACAACGGGGTTTGACCTCTTCCAATTCGAGCAACTGCTCACCGATCAACAGCGGGCGTTGTGCCGGCAAATACGTGATTATGTAGACAACATCGTCGTGCCGAATATCAATCCCTTTTGGGAGCGAGCCGAGTACCCACGCGACATTTTTATGGCCATCAAAGAGCTGCCGATTATCGGCGGAACGGTTAAAGGTTACGGCTGTGCCGGCCTCGACAGCCTGTCGTATGGTCTGGTTCAGTATGAACTATCGCGCGGCGATGGGTCGATTTCGACAATTTTTATCGTGCATTCCAGCCTGGCGATGGGTACGATTGGCTTGCTGGGGTCGGCCGAGCAGCAGGAGCGCTGGCTACCGGCCATGGCCCGCATGGAAAAAATCGGGGCGTTTGGCTTGACCGAGCCGGAGCGCGGCTCGGATGCCTCTCACCTGCTGACCACGGCTCGCCGCGACGGAAACGATTATATCATCAACGGGGCTAAACGCTGGATCGGCAACGCCTCATTCGCCGATCTGCTCATCATCTGGGCCAGAGATGAGGCCGGCGGTTTTGGCGGCTACGTTCTAGAAAATCCGAACCAACTGCCCGGTGTCCACATCGAGGACATTCCCAACAAAATCGGTAAGCGAGCCGTGCCGAACGCTCACATTACCTTAGAGAACGTGCGCATTCCGGCTGAAAACCGGCTGGAAGGCTGTACGGCGTTCAAAGACATCACCAAAATTCTCACCTACTCGCGCTACGGCGTAGCCTGGGAAGCGATTGGGCTGGCCGCCGGCTGTTTCGAGCAAGCCCTGAAATTCACCCAAGAACGCCAGCAGTTTGGTCGCCCGATTGCCGGTTTTCAGTTGGTGCAGCAAAAGCTGGTCGAGATGGCGGCCGAGGTAAGTTACCTGCAATTTTTTGGCTACCATTTAGCCCAACTGATGCAGACCGGCGAACTGACCATCGGCCAGGTGGCGCTGGCCAAATACAGCGCTACCACCAAAGCTCGGCGAGTGGCTCAACTGGGTCGCGAAGTGCTGGGCGGCAACGGCATTTTGCTCGATTACCATGTCGCCCGTCTCTTCACCGATGCCGAAGCCATCTACTCCTACGAAGGCACCGCCGACATCAACCTGTTAATTGCCGGTCGAGAAATTACCGGGTTGAATGCGATTGTGTAAAGCAGGACTTACGCAAAAATCCCAGGTGACAGTCACTTATTGTCGTTAATCAGCAGTTGGATAGCCCAGACAGGTCGATTTAGCGTGCTCAAGTGACTGTCACCTTTGGAACTGCGTAAGTCCTGTAAAGGTAATATTTAGCCCAGTTGCTACCCATCAGACCCGACAGGTTTTGGAGATACGTTTCAGCGAAAAATCAGGGTCATTCGGGCCATTTAGCCGGGTTAAGGCCCATTTGGAAACCTGACAGATATTACGTTAAAA
>JAGRCC010001160.1 GCA_020433785.1 Anaerolineae bacterium | reverse complement strand
GTTTGTCCTACAAACCCATTTTCAGAGAAGTAATCTTAATTATCGGCGTTTTCAGACGGGTGAAGCCGTTTCGCCAGCAGACGGAGCTGGCCGGGGCTGACCGGTTTGAGCAGCACCAGGGTGGCTTTGTCGCGTAAGGTATCGCCCAGGCGGGCATCGGCGGTGGCGATAATGACGTGGGTGCCGGCGAACTGCGGCTCGGTTAAGAGGTGATCCAGAATTTTTTGGCCGGATACGCCCGGAATGTGCAGATCTAAAACCACAATGGCCGGCACGACTTGGGCTAACCGGTTCAGCGCGACCTGGCCGTCGTAAATGATTTCCGGTTCAAATTTGGCGGTTTGTAGAGCGATGGAGAAGATGGTGGCCAGATCATCTTCGTCTTCGATAATCAACGCTAACGGGTTGGTCATATTCCTCTCTCCTGGGCCGGTAATAGGGGAAGTATAACGGTAAAGGTGCTGCCTTGTCCAATTTCACTATCCAGCAGAATGTGCCCGCCCATTTGGGTAACCAACTGGTTAACAATAGACAACCCCAAGCCGGCGCCTTTATTCTGACGCGTTTCGCTGCCGTCAACTTGCCGGAACGGCTCGAAAATGTAGCTTTGCGCCTCAGGCGGGATGCCCGGCCCGCTGTCTGAAACGCGCATGGCCCATTGATCCGGTTGGGGTTGAAACAGTTCGACATCGACCTGGCCGGACGGAGTAAATTTGATGGCATTGCCGGTTAAATTGACCAGGATTTGTTGCAGCCGTTTTTCATCGCCGTATAGTTTGGACGGCATATCGTCGGCGATGGTGAAGGTTAGCTTTAAGCCTTTGGCCTCGGCCTGCACCCGCGTTTGGGTATCGACTGCCTTGAGCCATCGCTTTGTTTTGAACCGTTCGTTGTTAAAGGTAATTTCGCCGGATTCATAGCGGGATTGATCGAGCAGATCATTGACCATATTGGTCAAATAGTTGGTGCTGTTGATAATTTTGTAGGTAATTTGCTGCTGCTGATTAGACAACGCCCCAAAAATACCATCGTACAGGTATTCGCTGTAGCCTAAAATGGTGCCCAGCGGCGTACGCAGTTCGTGGCTGACTTTGGCTAACAGCTCGCTTTTGAGGCGGCTGGCTTCCACGGCCTGGTCACGCGCCGCGGCCACCTCCTCTTGGGCTTGCCGGCGTTCCAGAATTTCCGCTTCAAGAATTTGATTGGTTCGGGCCAACTCGCGGGTAGTTTGCAGGATGGAGTTGGTCATCCCCACATAGAGCGAGTAACCTAAGGCCATCGACCCCAGCATAGTTTCATCCCGCTCGCGCAAAATCCGAAAGCCGAACAGCAGAGCGCCGACCTGTTCATCCCCCATTTGTAGGGGGGTTGATAATATAGCCACTAGATCATCCTTCATCACCCACTGGTTTAAAGGGAAAGCCACCTCCGTCCAGGGCGGTTTAAACCATCGTACCCCGTTTGTTTGCAGCGCCTGTCCGATAAAGTTGTCTTGTATTTGAAACGTCGTATCGTCCGGTTGGTGAAAGGTCCCTCGATCAAGCCGCCCGACCACTTTAAAGTGATGTTGATCGGTCCGTAGCAAAATACACATACATTTGGCCGGGACAACCCAGCGCGAGTTACGGCAGACACAGGCCCAGAAATCATCCAGACAGTCTTGATTAGAAAAGTTGTGGACGGCCTCGTGCAGAAAGCCGAGGTTAAGCCAAACATCTGAGGCAGCGGCGGACGCTGATTGTTGGGAGAGATTCATAAACCACCTCTTTGGAATTGCCGCGAGTAGGAAGTAAGTGTCGACCATCACAACATC
>JAGRCC010000160.1 GCA_020433785.1 Anaerolineae bacterium | reverse complement strand
GGTCGCCGGATGGGCAATCGTTGGCCTTTCATTCGGATCGGGATGGACGGCTGGTGATCTATGCCGTCAGCGTCGAGGGGGGCGAGCCGGTTCTTTTGAGTGATCGGGAAGCCGGCAGCGGTAAGCCGGTTTGGTCGCCGGACGGCAGCACCTTGGCCTTTATGTCGAACCAAGATAACGACATCGAAATTTATACCCGCGATATGGCCGACGGCAGCATCACCCGGCTAACCGACAATGTGGGCTTTGATGGCTTTCCGGCCTGGTCGCCGGATGGCTCGAAAATTGCCTTTCTGTCCGGTCGAGACGGCAACGCCGAAATCTACATTATGAACGCCGACGGCAGCGACCAAACCAATCTAACCAACACCCCCGATGCTCAGGAGTCGCTTCAAGGCGACTTTCACTGGTCGCCGGACGGCACGCAAATTCTGTTTCAATCTAATCGGGACGGTGACTTGGAAGTGTATGTGATGGACGCCGACGGCAGCAACCCGACCAACCTGAGCCACGACACCGGCACCGACATCGGCTCGATTTGGGTGCGGTGACCCCTACTCCAGCGTTAGCAGCCCCAGTACAATCGCATCATTCGGCAAGCGCTGGCCGGCGGCATCAACCGCCGGCAGCCGCTGGCCCGTGTTGAGATCATACTGGCCGACCAGCAGTTGATATTGGCCCGGCGGCGCGCCGTCATTAAGGCTGAGTTCGTAACGATCGACCACGGTATCAAAGCGAGTCCAGGTGCTGGTGGGGTAACTGCCGCCCTGCGGTTGATTATCTTGCTGAGCCCACACCTGGCCGTCGGGGCCAATCAGTTGGGTGAATACCGTGTAATCGCTGCTGATAGGCTGCGTTGCCTGCCAGAAGAGACCAAACCGGAGCGGTTCATCCCGTCTTAACGTGGTGCTCTTTAGCTGGTAACCCAACAGCTGAATTTGGTCGCCGAGGGTGACCTGCAAGGGCTGGTCCGGCGGATTGTGGCTGTCGGGGTCTAAAATACGCACTTGGCCTAAGTAGAGGTCGGTCGCCGGCTCCGGTTGGCCGGCCACGACCGCCGGTAAGAAATCAAAGCGCCCCTCATTTAAATCATAGATGCTCAATTTAAGCGTATATTGGCCGGCCGCCACAAATGAATTGACCGGCAGCTTGTAAACCGAGGTAATTACTTCCCCAGGCGACCACAGCACCGTCGGGTAGTCGCTGCCCAACGGGCTGTCGCTTTGGCCCCACATCGACAGGGTGTTATCGAGCAGATGAAACGAGCCGATATAGCCCCGGTTCATCGTTTCCAGCGAGCGCCAGTAGGTGGTGACCTCGATCGATTGACCGGGCAGGCGCGGCTTAGGGTCGAGGTCGTAGCCCAATAGTTCGATTTTCTGATCAAAAACGGCCTCGAGCGGGTGGCCGATGCTGGCCGGCAGCCTGAAATTACGCGGTCGGGTCAGCAGATTGACCTGCGGACCGGCAGCGGACAAGGCGGTATTCGGATGATACAAGCCGGGGCTGAGGCCGGGATAGGCAATGAAGCTGTAGGTTGTCGCCGGGCTGCCATCGGCGCACGGGTAGGTGATCGAGGTCTCGAAGGGCAGCCAGCGTTCGGTGGTCGTATTGTGGATCAGCGCCGGGGGTGTCGTCTCGTCAGCCGCATAGTTTATCACGGTCATCGTCTGTCGCAGTTGTGGCGCGTCTACCGTTGTATTCGTATAGAGACTTTGGGCTATCCAAATCTCGACGGAGTTAGCCGCTGAAGACTCCCCTGCAAGGTGAATTGGCCCGAGTGACACCGGCGCTTTGGGGGTGATTGTCGGGTCGATGGTGGGGGCCGGGGTGTCGAGCCGTAGCGGGAGGGCCGTTACACTTAGGTTGTAATCGCCCGGCGACAAGCAGGTGGGGGTCGGCACGTAAACCTGATCGCGAATCAAGTATCCTTCCTCCCAAGCGCGCACCGGATATCGGCCGTTGGCCGGATAGCCTTGATGGCAGGTGACGATGGCGCCGGCCTTATCGTGTAGACAAGTTTGGATGAGGTAATCTTGCGGCTGCTTGAGGCGGGTGCGCCAGTAGAGGGTCACCGGAATCGGTTGGCCCGGTTGGAAGTCAGTTTGGGGCTGATCGTAACCCTCAAAGCGAAGTTCATCGGCGAATTGTTCAGTCAGGCGGTGGGTGATCGGGGCATCGTTGGGGTGGCTGGTTTTGATGGGCAGCAGGGGATAGTACACCGGCCAGAAGAATAAGGGTAAAACCGCCAAGCTGAGAACGAGCAGCGGGCCACCCCCGGCGGCTACGACCCACAGGTCGTGGCTAAAGATGGTCAGGCCAAATTTGTAAGTCAGCGCTGTATTGAGGCGCTGTCGCACTTCATCCAGCCCCAACACAAAAAAGAGCGCAATTGAAGTCAGCGCCGGGTACAGGTGCCGGCCTTGCGAAGTCGACCAGGCCGGAAAGAGCATGTACCGCAAAATGACCAGTCCCAGATAGATCAAAAAGTGAACGGCCAGCAGGGTCAAGTCAAGCCGCCAGGCCGGCGCGGTGCGGGGCGATTTAATCAGCGCGCCGGCGTATGTGACGCCCTTGAGCAGCAGCCCGACCATCGCCACCGCCAGCAGCAGGCCAAACACCGCATACACGGCCCAGTAGGTTGTGGTCCGGCCAAGCGCTGCCAGCCCGCTGTCAAGGCCGTTGTAATGGAGCCAAAACGAGCGAAAGGTCCAACTCAGCCAATAGTCGAACTCCCACAGGGATAAGGTATTGAACTCGGAACTGAACAGATAGGTGGAGCCTTCGGTTACCACCGGATCGCCAAACGGTGCGGCCAGCCCGCTGATCAGGCCCGAATTTTCGATATCATTGAATTTGATCAGAATAAAGCCCAGCCACCAGCCGGCCGTCACGGCAAACGCCGCCAGCACCCACATTCCGCGTCGAAACGTGGTCGCCCAACCCCAGCCGCGCCGCCAGCCGAGAACGAGCAGCACCAGCCCTATTTCCGGTAGCAAAATCAGGCTGTGATATTTGGTGATCGCGGCCAGCCCCAGCAGCAGGCCCAGGATAATAAAAGTCCGGCGCTGTTGGTCGCCGTGAATGATTTTGATCAGGTAATATAAGGCAAAGGCGATCAGCGGAAAGACCAGGTTATCGTCGTTAATGACGGCGCTGCTGATGATGAAACGGGGTAAAAAGGCCACAAATGCAGCCGCAGCCAAGGCCAAATTGGGCTGACCAGGATAAATGGCCAGTACGGTCAGATAGACGGCAATGATGGTGGCCATGCCCATCGGAATGGAAGCCAGCCCGGCCAGATGCCAGGCCAGCGCAATGCCCTGGAAAGGCCAGGCTTCATCCTCGGTGTGAAAATAGGTCAGGATCATGCATTGGTCGCCGGGGATGGCTCGCTCGGCTTTCTGACTCAGGCGGGGGAGTTCCGGGAAGGAGGAGATATCGACGTGCTGGGTCAATAACGCCACCAGACCGTGATAAACGGGCGAGGCATCGCCTTTAATGCCCACCGCCGAGCGCTCGGCCAGTGTTAGCGGCGGGCGGCCTTCTTCGGCAATGAAGCGGATCAAAGCAAAGTGAGCACTGGCGTCGCTGACTTCGCCCAGTGGTAAAATTAGGTTGTAGGTCAAGGCCAGCCCGGCGAAAACGGTCAGCACCAGGACCAGCGGCCAATGTTTGAATTGGGTGAGAAGTTGGCGTTTTGCGAACAACGATTTTAACAGCGTTTCTGGCTAAAAGTTTGGGGGAGTCTAACACATCTTAGCTGATCTGGCTATAATTTTGGTCCTCAACATCACTCACTGTATAATTTCCAACTATGGACGACCGCTTAAATGATAATGTCTGGCTCGAAAATGAAACAGCCCGGCGCTATAAGATTTTCACCGAGCAAACGACGATGTATCAGGAACTCAGCCGGAAAATAGTGGACCTGGCCGACATCCAACCGGGCATGCGCGTGCTCGATCTGGGGTGCGGTACCGGGGTGACCACGCAGGCAGTTTTGCAGGCGCTCAAGGGGCAAGGGCAGGTATTGGCAGCGGATATTTCCGGCCCGATGCTGGCTATTGCGCGCGACCATATCCGGTCGGAGCAGGTGGTGTTTATGCGAGCGGATGCAGCCGAGGTGGGACGGCTGATTTTAGAGCCGGTGGATCGGGTGGTGTGTAATTCGGTATTTTGGCAGTTTCGACACAAGGCTCAGGTACTGCCGGCCTTGCATTCGGTTTTGGCGGAGAATGGGCGGTTCGTCTTTAACGTGCCGGAACCCTATTTTATCTTTAAAGATATTCCGCGCAGCGCCAAGGTCAGCATCTTGTTTAAGCAGTTGGCCGCCGAACGGTACGGGGTAGGGCAGCAAGACCTGCGGACAATGCGGGTTTTCTTTGACAACCATCAATTTGAATTGGTCTCGACGCAGGAATTTGAACGCGTTCGGCCGGCGGAGGAAAGTTATCTTTTCTTTCAACTGCCAGTGGCCACGGCCTGGATGGAACCGCCGCTGGATTACGCTACTCGGCTGGCGCTGTTAGAGGAAGCCCAGCAGCTAGCCGAACCGGACCAGGCTGTGCGCCAGCGCTGGATGTATTTTGTGGTTGTGCCAAAAAAACAGAGGCCTCCTGAAAAGAAGGCCTCTGAGAGTAGATGATGGGTCAATCGGCGTTGCACTTTTACTTGGGGCTTCCACCACCTTTGCGGCCCGGTCGCCTTTCAAAGTACACCGGCATAGCTTAAGAGTTCACTGTTAAAGCGTCGTGTACGTCCTATAAAACTGAAGCTCTCTCCAGGACCTTTGGCAAGGTAATAGACCCTTCACAGCCTAACCTGAACCTCACGATGAAGCTTATCACAGCCTCACCACATCAGTCTAAATTTCGAACACAACGGCCTACTCTTTAGGCAGCGTCCTGACCATTAACACCTTCAGCAACCGACGAAACTTCAACCTTCAGAGAGAGGACACTCTGCTCAAAGCTTTTACGCCAATCACCAGGTCTAACTCAGTTCACCACAAAGAGCCGACTTGAACTCTTCACGCGCCTAACGTCATTGTTGGCCACGTCATCTATGTTGTCTATAATAGCAAAAAACTTCACAATTGACACCAGTCAGTTAACTAGTATTTGACCTGGTTGGGTGACCAGGATTAGGAGGAAATAATGCCACGTTACAGTAACCAAGAAGTGGCTAAATTGTTTGCTAATATTGGCGATTTGCTGGAAATCAAGGGCGAGAATCGCTTTAAAATTCTGGCTTACCGTAAAGCGGCAGATAATATCGCCGGATTGGGACAAGATTTGTTTGATCTGTGGGAGTCGGGCCAGGATCTAAGAAAAATTGAAGGGATTGGCCAGGCCATTGCCGATAAATCGGCGGAGTTGTTCAGCACCGGCCGGCTGGCGTTTTGGGAGAAGTTGATTGCCGAGGTACCGGAAAGTTTGGTCGAGGTGTTGAACATTCCCGATGTTGGCCCGAAGCTGGCTAAATCGATGTGGGAAGAGTTGGGGCTGACGACCGTGGCTGAAGTTAAAGCCGCGGCTCAGGCCGGCCGGTTGCAGACACTGCCCCGCATGGGAGCCAAAAGCGAGGCCCGGATTTTGGCCAGCATCGAAGCCTTGGAACGGCGGGAGACCGGCCGGGTACATCTGGGTATCGCCTGGCCGCTGGCGAAGCAAATGGTAGCCGTCCTCAATAACCTGCCCGACGCCCTTAAAGTGGAAGTAGCCGGCAGCCTGCGCCGGATGCGAGAAACGATTGGGGATTTGGATTTTTTGGTGGTCACCGAAAACCCGCAACCGATCATGGCCGCTTTTAAGGAACTGGCTGATGTACAAGAGGTGATCGCGGCGGGCGAAACCAAAACGTCGGTTCGTTTTAAGAATGGGCTTCAAGCCGATCTGCGCTGCCTGGAGCCGGCGCGCTGGGGCACGGCCCTCCAATATTTTACCGGCAGTCAAGCGCACAATGTGAAGGTGCGGGAATTGGCCCAAAAGCAGGGCTACAGCCTCAACGAGTACGCCCTCACCCGTGAAAGCGACGGCGAAAAATTGACGTTTGATAATGAAGCCGCCTTGTATGAATTTTTGGGGCTGGACTACATTTCGCCGCTGCTGCGCGAGGATCGCGGCGAAATCAAAGCGGCGCAAAACCATAGGCTGCCGGCGCTTTTGACCGTGGATGATATCAAAGGCGAGGTTCACTGCCACTCCACCTGGAGCGACGGCGCTCACAGCATCGAAGCGATGGCCCGGGCGGCGCTGGGGCGGGGCTACGAATATTTAGTGATCAGTGATCATTCCCAAAGTTTGGGGATTGCCAATGGATTAACTCCGGAGCGGCTCCGCCAGCAGCGCCGGGAGATCGATGAGGTGCAGGCACGGCTGCCGGGTATTCGGCTGCTGCAAGGGACGGAAATGGAGATCAAAGCTGATGGTACCCTGGATTTTGCCGATGAGGTGCTGGCAGAGCTGGATTTTGTGGTGGCTTCGGTGCATACCGGTTTGCGGCAGGATCGCGAGACACTGACCCGGCGTACCCTGGCGGCCATTAATAATCCGTACGTTCATCTAATCGGCCACCCCAGCGGGCGCTTATTGACGCAGCGCGAGGCCGGTGATTTCGACATGGAGGCGATCATGGCGGCCGCAGCGGCCACTGGCACGGCTTTGGAGATCAATGCTTCGCCCGAGCGGTTAGATCTGAGCAATGCCCACGTGCGCCGGGCGGTAGAGTTAGGGGTCAAACTGATGATCAACTGCGACGCCCATCATACCGACGGCTTTGAAAATTTACGATTTGGCGTGGCAACTGCCAATCGGGGCTGGGCCACCGCCGAAACGATTCTTAACACCCGGCCCTGGTCTGAGGTTAAAGCGATGTTGACTAAAGGTAATTAACCAACCAACCAGCCAACCAACTAATCCCATTTACATTATAGACTTCCTTCAGCCCAGTCGTCGGCTGAATTTTGAAATTTCTCTAGTTCAGATTTGTACTGGTCAATTTCTTTTTGATACTGCTCGATAGAGATTTTGTATTGCAGCAGCTTTTGTTCAATTTCAGCCCGTTTGACCCATTCAGCGGATGTTTTGGCCAGAACCGATTGGATAACCTCCGGCAGACGCCGGATGTTATGCTTTAAGACAAACTCGGAAGCGCCGCCGAGAATCGTCTGGGCCGCTAACTCTTCGTCATTTAAGGTGCCGGTTACAAAAATAAAGGGGGTGGAGGGGGTGTTCTGCTGTACAAACATCAACGCCTCTGTGCCGTCAAAACCGGGAATGTAATAATCGGCGATGATCAGGTGCGGCTTAAAGTTGAATAGGGCGCGAATAAAATCGCTTTTAGCTTTAACATTTTTGAGTGTGTAGTTAAGACCGGCCTTTCTAATTTGGCGTTCTATAATGGTCACATCATTGGCCAAATCCTCTAATAATAAAATTCTTATGGGAGCGCCTTCGCTCGATGAGTCGTCAGCCATAATTTGTCCTCTTGGTTCTGGTTAAGTTTCATTTAAGTCCAACCAATATTTACCCAAATACTGAACTAACTCTTTCAGTTTTTGATATTTATCCGGTTTGACCAGGTAGCTGTTAGCGCCTAATTGGTAGGCTTGCTCCAGGTCTTGCCGTTCACTGGACGAGGTAAAGATAATGACCGGAATTTTTTTAGTGGTGTTGTTTGATTTGAGCCTTTGCAAAACCTCGAAGCCGTTGACCTTGGGGAGTTTAATATCAAGCAAAATGATCTTTGGCCAAGTCAGGGGGTTGTCATTATCGTGAAGCCGGCCAAAAAAAAATTCTAATGCTTCTTCACCATCTTTTAACAGAAAGTATTTGGAAGTAATCTGTTGTTTTTCTAGTGTTCTAAACAGTAGTTGAGCGTCATTGGGATTATCATCAACATAAAGTAGGTCAATCACTTTAAACCTCCTGGTTATCTTTTTTATTGGGGCTAAGAGGCAGTGAAACGAAAAACGTCGTGCCGTGGTTAAGCCGGCTTTTTACCCATATTTGACCCTGATGTGACTGGACGATGCGCTGAGCAATGGCCAGACCAATTCCAGTTCCTTCAAATATTTCTCTCGTATGCAACCGGCTAAAGACGCCAAAAATTTTGTCGGCATATTTGTCGTCAAACCCCACCCCATTATCTCTAATAAAAAAAATAACGTCAGTTTCAGTCTGCTGCCCACCTATTTCGATCTGGCTGTCTCTAACCGGGCGGGTGTATTTGATGGCATTTGACAAAAGGTTGAATATCAACTGCCGGATGAGGGGACGATCTCCGTAAACTTGAGGCAGGGGGTGGATATCAAATGTTATTTTTCGTTCGGGTTCATTTTTAATGAGGGTGTCTTTGGCCTGGTTAATAATCGGCAGCAAATCAAACCGGTTGTAAATTTTGTCAGCTTGACCAATGCGAGAATAGGCCAGTAGATCGTTGATCAACAGGTTCATATTTTGAGCGCTTTGCAGAATGCTTTCCAGAATGTCAAGCCCTTCATTGTGAATCTGCTCAGTGTATTCTTCTAACAAGATTTCAACAAAGTGTTCGATATTTCGCAGCGGGGCGCGCAAATCGTGCGAGACAGAATAGCTAAAGGCTTCTAATTCGGCATTGGCTTTGCCGAGTTTTT
>JAGRCC010000159.1 GCA_020433785.1 Anaerolineae bacterium | reverse complement strand
GGTCGCGCCGCTTGCACACTTCGATATCGCACTTGACGAACACTTCAAAGAAGCGCCCTTCCGGCAGCAGCGATCGGGCAAAATCACGGTCGGCTTGGAACGGCGAGATGAAGCTGCACAGCACAATGTTACCATGCTCGAAACCCAGCCGGGCCACTTCCGCCACCCGGCGAATGTTCTCCTGCCGGTCATGTTCGGAAAAGCCCAGGTCACCATTGAGGCCGTGGCGCACGTTATCGCCGTCCAAAAACATGGTGCGACCGCCTCGCTCAAAGAGAAACTGCTCCACCTTTTTCGCCACGGTCGATTTGCCGGAGCCGGACAGTCCGGTAAACCACAACACCGCCGCTTTATGGCCATTTTGCGTCTCCCGCATCTCGCGAGAAATGCCGATCGACTCCCAGACCACATCCGTCGATTTCTTGCGGGTGGTATCGGTTTCAACTCTTTCCTTAACATCAACCAGATCACTAACTTGGCGCGACTGGCCCCGGATCATCCCGGCGGCGACCGTGGTGTTGGTATAAGGATCGATCAGAATGAAACTGCCGGTGCTGCGATTAATCTGATACCGGTCGTAAAAAATGGGCTGGGTAGTGGTTAACTGCACCCGGCCAATCTCATTAAGCGCGAGCGTATCGGTTGGCTCGCGGTGCATTGTATCGACATCGATTTTGTAGTTGAGTTCGGAGATCAGCGTTTTCACCAAGCGAGTCGTGTGTTGCAACCAGTAACTGCCTTGCGGATTCATGGGCGTTTCGCTCATCCAGCAGATAGTGGCATCGAGCTGATTGCTTTTTTGCGGCAGGTTACGGGTCCTAACAATCATATCCCCCCGGCTAATGTCGATTTCATCTTCCAAGGTCAGCACCACCGAGTCGCCAATAATCGCTTCTTCGGGTTCGCCCTCATAGGTAACGATGGATTTGATCTTGCTTTGCAGGCCGGAGGGCAGGACAACCACCTCTTCGCCGGCGGCCACGCGGCCCGAGGCCACCTGCCCGGCAAAGCCCCGAAAATCTTGATTGGGCCGGATGACATACTGCACCGGAAATCGAAAATCGACCAGATTGCGGCTGGCCCCCACATTGACGTGCTCCAGGTGATGCAGCAGCGTGGGGCCGTCGTACCAGGGCATTTTATAGCTCTTTTCCACCACATTGTCGCCGTGCAGGGCCGAAATCGGAATGAAAACGATGTCCTGCACCGATAGCTTCGAGGCAAAACCTTTGTAGTCGGCCATGATCTGGTTGTAAACCTCTTGGCTGTAATCAACCAGATCCATCTTGTTGATCGCTACCACCAGGTGGGGGATTTGCAGCAGTGTAGCTAAAAAGCCGTGCCGCCGCGACTGAGTGACAACGCCTTTCCGGGCATCGATTAGAATAATCGCCAGTTCGGCGGTGGATGCGCCGGTGACCATGTTGCGGGTGTATTGGATATGGCCGGGCGTATCGGCGATAATGAATTTGCGTTTGGGTGTGGCAAAGTAGCGATAGGCCACATCGATGGTGATTTTTTGCTCGCGCTCGGCGCGCAGGCCGTCCATTAGTAGGGCCAAATCGACCTGCTCATCGCCGCGCGATTCGCTGGCCCGTTCCACAGCCTCTAATTGGTCTTCAAAAATCGCTTTCGAGTCATACAGCAGCCGGCCAATTAAGGTGCTTTTGCCGTCATCGACGCTGCCGGCGGTGGTGAAGCGCAGCAGGTCAACTCCGGCTTTAACGCCGGGACGTGATACATCTTCGATAGCTTCTACTTTTTCTTCCGGTACGGCGGCTTTTTGGTTAGTCATCATAAGAAACATTACCCCCTAGAAATAGCCTTGGCGTTTGCGGTCTTCCATTGCGGCTTCCGAGCGTTTGTCGTCAGCGCGTCCGCCGCGCTCGGTGACGCGGGCCGAGGCGACTTCTTGGATGATTTCTTCCATATTACTGGCGCGCGACTCAACCGCGCCGGTACAGGTCATATCCCCGATAGTTCGGAAACGGACAATTTTGTTTTCCACCAGTTCGCCCGGCTGAGGTCGGACCACATCGGTCACCGCCAGCAGCGTTCCGTCTCGCTTGATCACCTCGCGCTGATGAGAAAAGTAGAGCGAGGGCAGTTCGATCTTTTCGTCATAGATATACTGCCACACATCCAGTTCCGTCCAGTTGCTTAGCGGAAAAACACGAAAATGCTCGTTGGGCAGTTTGCGACCGTTGTACAAATTCCACAGTTCCGGCCGCTGATTTTTGGGGTCCCACTGGCCAAAGGCGTCTCGATGAGAGAAAAAGCGCTCTTTAGCGCGCGCCTTTTCTTCATCTCGACGGGCGCCGCCCAGCGCGGCCTCAAACTTGTGCTCGGTCAGCGTATCGAGCAGGGTGACGGTTTGCAGCCCATTTCGGCTGGCATTAGGACCGGTTTCCTCAACCACGCGCCCCTGATCGATCGAGTCCTGGACATAACCGACAATCAACTGCGCTTCGAGTTTTTTCATCAATTGATCTCGAAACGCTAACGTTTCGGGAAAGTTGTGTCCGGTATCGATATGCAAAAATGGAAACGGGATTTTGCCCGGATAAAAGGCTTTGCGGGCTAGATGGGCCATCACAATCGAGTCCTTGCCGCCGGAAAACAGCAGCACTGGCCGCTCGAATTGAGCCGCAATCTCGCGAATAACATAAATGGCTTCATTTTCTAGTTGTTTTAGGTGACTACGAAGATATGAATTCATATTCCTGACTCGACCCTTAAGGGATATAGTTAAACATGACCAAATTTAAGTCAAGCGGAATATTTGAAGCTAAGCGAGGGAAGTACACATTTAACTGCCGGTAGAGCGACCACTTGACGGGTATCAGGTCAATCGTATCTGTGCCCGGACCGGCATTGGCCTGAACATAACTGCATAATAAGGTATATTGATTTAAGCGAATCCACTAGATCACGTAATGACCTAGTGGTAGCAAATTATTATAGAACGAGCTTATAAGTTATGCAAGCAACTGTGGAGTCGTTCCATTGAATGGAACTGTGAAAAATATCCCAATTTGAGCTTAACGTCATTTTAGCCGATCACGCTAGGAATAAAATTGGAAAATAATTAGTAAGTGGTTAGAAAATGATAGGAGGCTCAGTGATTTCCTAACTTACCCGGTAAGAAATGAGAAAGATTAATTTTACCGAACAATGAGTCACGGTAATAAAGGCCAACAACAATTATGCCGGTTTGTAGTTAGGCGACTGATGACGGAAATAGGTATCGTACAGTTCGGCGTAATGAC
>JAGRCC010001159.1 GCA_020433785.1 Anaerolineae bacterium | reverse complement strand
CATCGATCCACTCCGGGCTGTGGTAGTGGGCCAAGAGCTGCTTAAATTGGGTTTGGGCCTCGACGTAGATACTCTCGTTGTGCCAGAGCGTATCGTCGGCGTCAAAGGCGATGACGTCAATAGACATGGTTGTATTTCCTCCGTGTCCTGATTATAAACACAGCCGTCGGGCTGGGAAATTTTCGAGAAAGAGATGCCATGCCAATGGGTTTGATTTTTGGTACGCGATTTGGAACGCCATATGGCACCTTTTAGGTGCGAGTAACACCTATAATGGACTTATTAATCAATTATTTCAGTTCACTCACTCTAAAACATATTTAGCCCTTCCCTTTGTTTGAAATAACCAGAGAAGGGGTGATTACGAAAGGACACCTAATGATGATAAAGAAATACCTCTACACCTTAACTCTTTTTAGCCGCGATATGCGGTTGTATCTAGTGGCCAATACGGTCGTTTCGATCAGTTACGTTGGCATTTACGTGATGCTCTTCAATCTTTATTTGCTGCGTCTCGGCTATGGGCCGGAGTTCATCGGCCTAATCAATGCCGTAGCGCAGTTGGGCGTGGCCGCTTTTAGTCTGGTGGCCGGAATGCTTGGGCGGCGCTGGGGCAGCCGGCGCATGCTGATTATCGGGTTGAGCGTCGTGACGGTTGGTTTGGCGCTGGTTCCCCTGGCCGAATTCATCCCCCCCAATTTGCAAGCCGCGTGGTTGGTGGCCACTTATGTATTGGCTTGGTTAGGCGGAGCGATCTACATGGTCAACAGTTTACCGTTCCTGATGAATGTGACCCAATCGGCGGAACGCGCGCACGCCTTTTCCATGCGGGAAGCACTGGTGCCGCTGGCCGTATTTGCCGGCAGCCTGCTGGGTGGGTTGCTGCCGGGCTGGCTGGCTGGCTACGTGGGCGACACCCTGGCCGATCCCGCCCCATACCGTTACGCCCTTTTTATCGCCGCCGGTGTTTTTGGTTTAGCCCCGCTGACCTTGCTGGCGACGTCAAAGGCCGACGCCGATGGGTCCCGAAAATCGCAGCCACAGACAGCCTCGACGACTACCGAACCAACGACCCCAGAGTCAGCGGCGCCGATTGGGTTGATGCTGTTTATGGGGGGTGTTATTCTGCTTCTCATCGCCGGTAAGAGTGTAACCGATACCTTTTTCAATGTTTATTTGGATGTTAACCTGCACCTGTCCCCGGCCTGGAATGGTACCATTTCCGCGCTGGCCCAATTGCTGGCTGTTCCAATTGCCCTACTGGCTCCCCTTCTGGTTAGCCGCTGGGGCAACGGCTGGACATTTATTTGGGGAACGCTGGGCATGGCCTTTAGCCTGTTACTGATGGGGCTCATTCCCCACTGGGCTATAGCCGGCCTTGGATTTATGGGGTTGAACGGGTTGTTTGCCATCACCGCGCCCATCTTCAACATTATTAATCAAGAACTGGTCGGATCGGAGTGGCGAGCCACGATGTCCGGCGTAATTGTGATGACTTCGGGCTTGAGTCGATCGGCGATGGCCTTTGGTGGGGGGTACCTGATCACCAACTATAGTTTTTTCACCTTATTCTTTGTCGCGGCGGTCTTGACGGCGGCCGGGGCCGTTCTCTTCTGGGGATACACTTGGTTGCCCCGGCGCTATATTCTGCGGAGAGCGGCATTGGAAATCGCGGCCTAAATGTCCAACGAAATGTTGGAGGTGCATCCCAGATTTTAGGGCATAGAAAATTTACTGGGATGCACCTGATCGATTTTATAGCTGTTTTTACCTTTTGTTATGCTTCTTTATCTGACCAAACAGCGTACTCATTACCATTTGGATCTGTGAAATGAAAGCGGCGTCCACCTGGAAATGAGAATATAGGCTCAACAATTAAACCCCCTGCATCTTCAATTTTTGACTGAGTTTGTTCCAGGCTTTCACTGTAAAACACGATAAGAGCACTGCCCTTTCTGGGCGAAACAACCAATTCGGATTTAAAGAATCCCCCATTAAGGCCTTCATTGGAGAACGACGTATATTCTGGACCATAATCGACAAATTCCCAACCAAAAGCCTTTTTGAAAAATGCTTTTGTCGCTTCAATATCTTTGGCTGGAAATTCTACATAGTCTATCTTTTCATGGTTTGACACTTTTTATCTCGCTTTTTGGGCAAAACATGCCTTTAGGGTACGTATATTTTTAGGCAAACGCCAGCAACAGGCAGACAAGCGCAGGGCAACAACGTTTACGCTACTTTAGTGGCTATCCACCACGTTGTGCCGCCCGCATCTTTTACGCCGCCGCGTTTATCTTCGTCTTCCTTTTTTACAGGTGCCTGTACCGATTCTGCGCCGGCTTCAAGGGCCAGTGTATAGGTCGCGTCAACATCAGGGACATAGATATGCACATAGGAAGACATCGGCGGCCAGCCCTCAGCCGCATCGGCAAGCATGATGACCGTGTCATCGAGGCGAACCTCGGCGTGCATCAGTTTGCCGTCAGCCCTGGGAAAGCGGCGAATTTCCTTCGCGCCAAAGACATCGACCAAAAATTTGATCGTTGCCTCGGCCTCCCGGACGATAAGGTAGGGGGATACGGTACTGTAGTTGGTTGGTTTGTAGGTGGTATGCATAGGTTCTCCTTTTTGGCTAAACTGACTATCCGCCGGCCATCGCCCCGACAATAATGAATGGTTCTGCGCCAGTGACAACCGCTTCCGGCAGCGGGTCATCCGGCGACGTATGGGACCAATCCTCACCGCACACGAAAAATCGGATAAAGGGTCGCCGTTCCAAGGTAGCGCGGTTACGGATTGTGCCCCGCAGCATGGGGTACGTCGCCTCCAAGGCATCGAGCACCGAGCGTTGCGTAATCGGCTCCTCGACCTCCAGGAAAACCTTGCCTTTGACGCCCGTTAGCGTGCGCAGATGCGCCGGCAGCACAATCCGAACCGTCATGGCAGCACCTGAACTTCAACCGACATGACTCTGGGCAGGTTACTGACGATAGGTGCCCAGGTATCGCCGGAATCAAAAGAGGCATACACATGTCCGTCGGTCGTACCGAAATAAATGCCGCATGAGTCGAGCGTATCGACCGCCATCGCATCCCGCAAGATGTTGACGTAGCAGTTGCTTTGTGGCAAGCCGTTGGTCAGTGCCTCCCACTCATTGCCGCCCGTGCGGCTGCGGTAGACGCGCAGTTTTCCTTCGGGCGGATAATGCTCCGAGTCGCTCTTGATGGGCACCACATAGATCGTCTCCGGCTCGTGAGCGTGGACGGCAATCGGGAAGCCGAAGTCGGTCGGCAAGTTGCCGCTGACTTCTTGCCACAGATCACCGGCGTTGTCGCTGCGCATAACGTCCCAGTGTTTCTGCATAAACAGTACGTCCGGTCGCGAGGGGTGCATGGCGATATTGTGAACGCAATGTCCGACATCGGCGTCAGGATCGGGCAGTTCGTAGCCGGATTTTAAGCCGCGATTGATCGGCATCCACGTCTCGCCGCCATCGTCGGTGCGGAACGCGCCGGCAGCGGAGATAGCGACCACAATGCGGTTCGGGTTGTTCGGGTCCAGAATGATAGTGTGTAAGCACATCCCGCCGGCGCCCGGCTGCCAGAGGTTGCCCTTAACGCTGCGCAGTCCCGGCAGTTCTTGCCACGACTGGCCGCCGTCGCCGGATCGGAACAGGGCAGCGTCCTCCACCCCGGCATAGACAACTTCCGGATCGGTGGGCGATGGTTCGAGGTGCCAGACGCGGTTGAATTCCCAGGGATGCTGGG
>JAGRCC010001158.1 GCA_020433785.1 Anaerolineae bacterium | reverse complement strand
GTTAGATATTGCTGCCTGGCACGCCCAACTGGCTGTTGTGAGCCAGGACAATTACCTCTTTAACGATACCGTGGCAGCCAACCTGCGTTTTGCCAAACCTCACGCTACGCTTGACGAACTCGTTAAGGCCGCCCAATTGGCTCAGGCCCACCAATTTATTACCGCTTTGCCACAGGGATATGAAACCGTATTGGGCGACCGGGGTGTGCGCTTATCTGGCGGTCAGCAGCAGCGGCTGGCCATTGCCAGAGCTATGTTAGCGAACCCTCATCTGCTCATTTTGGATGAGGCTACCAGCCAGCTTGACTCAGAAACCGAGCAAGCTATTCAACAAGCCATCGAACAATATCGCCAAGGACGCACCCTGCTGGTAATCGCTCATCGGCTCTCCACCGTTTTTCAAGCCGATAACATTATTGTGTTGGATGAAGGCCGGGTGCTGGCACAGGGGACTCACACCGAATTGCTCAGCCGCAACGGTTATTATCGCTATTTGGTTGAAGCACAACAGTTGGTATAACGTATTATATGAGCGGTCCTGATTTTCTTTGCATTGGCGCCCAAAAAGCGGGGACTACCTGGTTGTATGCCAACCTTGGGCATCATCCGGCAGTTTGGTTGCCGCCGGTTAAAGAGATTCACTATTTTGATCGGCCTTCCTGGCAACCGTTATTAGTGCAGGCGGTTGTCCCAAAAGGGCCTCATTTTCGACAGTTGGTCTTACAGCATCTCAAAGAGTTAAAAAACAGGCCCTACAAAAAATGGCACTTCCATTTTTTGCTGCTACCCCGCTCCGAACGCTGGTACACCCGCTTGTTTTCACCCTCACTGGGGCGGCTGGCCGGCGATATTACCCCGGCCTATAGTCGCCTATCCGCACAGGGAGTTGCCCGAATTCACCGCTTATTACCTGAGGCCAAAATTATCTACATTCTGCGTAATCCGGTGGAGAGGATGTGGTCTTATACGGCCATGTATTTTTACCGATGGCACGGTAAACAGGCCAATCAACTGCCCCTGACCGATATTGAACGGGTGTTGTTAAAACCGGAGAATCTCAGAAATGGAGATTACGTTACGACCTGGCAAACCTGGCGTAAATTCTATTCGTCCCGCCGCCTGTATGTGGGGTTTTTTGAGCAGTTGGTGCAACACCCGGCCGAATTTCTCAAGGAGATTTATGGCTTTTTAGAAATTGACGCAGCAGCGCAAAACATCCCTGAAAACGTGGCCCAAAAACAGCATGTCGGCCCCGGAGTAACCATACCGCCTCATTGGGCTCGGTATCTGACCCAATATTATTATCCTGTTCTAGTAGATTTGCATAAACAGTTTGATAATGCGCACACGGCTAGCTGGCTGGTTCAGGCCGAGGAAGTATTACAACCATAACTATGGCTGCGCCTAACTTTTTGCTCATTGGGGCGGCTAAATCCGGCACGACCTCGATATACAAATATCTGCAGCAGCATCCCCAAATCTTCTTACCCCCCAAACCGGAGCAGCGGTTTTTTCTTATGGAGGGCAAGCATGGCCCATTTACCCGGCCCGGAAACATCAATGCGGGCCGGCAAATTGTTACCAATTGGCCGGCTTACCAGGCTGTTTTTCAGGGGGTAACGTCAGAAACGGCCATCGGCGAAGGCTCTAATGATTATCTATGGGGGCCGGGCGCGGCCGGCAGAATTTATGAATATCTGCCAACCATTAAACTCATAGCGATTTTGCGCCACCCGGTTGAGCGGGCTTACTCTGAATATTGGATGCGCCGTCGCGACCGTGGTTTTGAGTCCCTGACCTTTACTAAGGCAATTCAGGCCGAAATGAGCGAATTGGAGCAGCCCTGGCAGTTATGGAGTCGATACTATTTGCGGGGGGGATTTTATTATCGCCATCTGACTCCATTTCTTAACCTCTTTGAGCGAGACCAACTTAAAATTTATTTATTTGATGATCTTAAGCAACAACCCCTTGCCATAATCAAGGATATGTATCGGTTTTTGGGAGTAGAACCAGACTTTCAGCCAAATTTGGCAGTTTGGCAAAACCGGGGTGGTCAACCCCAACCGGAGCGACTCTATTGGCTTCTTTCTGAGTGGCAAAGAAGAATGCCCTCTACCGGGTCAATCCGGCATCCTTTTATGCTGATGGAGCGGCTAAAACGGCGTTGCCTGATTAACCCGCCCTCCATTCCCCCTGCCCTTCGAGAGATGATGCTAGCTCACTATCGGGTGGAGACATTAAACTTGCAACTAGTTTTACAGAGGGACTTATCTCATTGGCTCAGTTAAGAAATGCCACAGTAGTTTATGGTTGATTAAATGCCATCTATCATCCACCTCAGCACCGATGACATTAAGGGCGGCGCGGCACGGGCCGCGTACCGCTTGCATACGGCCTTGCGCCAGCATGGGCAGCAATCAACTATGTGCGTGGCCCACAAGCAAAGCATCGATCCTCATGTAAGAGCGCTTACGCCACAAAAAATAGCCGACAGGCTGCGGCGTGCCTATGAAAAGGGGCAACTGGCTCGCTATCGTGACCGCTTGGTTGAGGCCGGTCCTTTTTACACGCATCGTAGCAGCTACGGAACTGTCTTACCCCCAGCACTGGCGGGTTGTGATATTGTTCACCTTCATTGGGTGGCCGGTTTCGTTGATTATCCGACATTTTTTAAGACTATTCCGTCCCATGTCCCATTGGTTTGGACCCTGCACGATATGGCTCCCTTGACTGGAGGCTGCCATTATAGCCACGAATGCGAGCGTTACCGGGAGCAGTGTGGATCTTGCCCTTTGTTGGGATCATCCCGTGACGGGGATTTGTCCCGGAAAATCTGGCGTGGTAAGCAAGTTGCCCTGGCCGCTCTACCGTCAGAGCGATTGCACATTGTTACCCCCAGCCGTTGGTTGGCGACAGCCGCACAGGCCAGCAGCTTGCTGGGTAGATTTCCCGTAACGGTTATTCCTCTTGGCGTAAACGTAGCCGATTTTGCCCCACGCGATACCGCCTTTGTCCGCGATACGTTGGAGATCCCACTTAACGCGCGGGTGGTTTTATTTGTAGCCGCTTGGTCGAATACTCGGCGCAAAGGGTTTGAGGTCTTGCGTCAGGCTCTAGCTGGTCTAGCTGACCTACCGGACCTGTGGCTACTGTCAGTAGGGCAGGGGCAGCCGCCAGTTGATCTACCCATCCCTCACCGCCATTTAGGGTATGTTGAAAATAGTCGTTTGCTATCCCTTATTTACAGCGCCGCCGATTTATTTGTGCTGCCCTCGCTGCAAGAAGTGTTTGCTCAAACGGTTCTGGAAGCGATGGCCTGTGGTACACCTGTCATTGCCAGTGATGTTGGCGGCGTGCCGGATCTGGTGCAACACCAACAAACCGGCCTGCTTGTCCCCCCGCAAGATCCGGCTGCCTTACAAGCGGCCTTGCGACAGCTCCTCCCAGACTCGAGGGCCCGGCTGGAAATGGCGCGCCGCTGCCGCCAACGGGTGCTGGCCGAATTTACCAGCGACAGGCAGCTAGAGCAATATTTGCAGTTATATGAAAGGTTGAGAAACGGTTGATGAGAACCATTGCCCATATTACCAACCCTGTGGCGGTTGGACCGGAAAGCGATCTGTTTATCGCCCAACCCATTACCTTTGAAACCATGCGTTTAGCTCAAGCAGCGGCTAAAGGCCGGGTTGCGGTTGAGCTTTACTCGGCTCAATTTGCCGCTGACCGGCCCATGGTCCCGCCGTGGCTGCAAATAACCCCAGACTTGGAACGCTCGGTGTTGGATGTGGCCCCCATTAAGATCCACCGACCTCTGCCGCTGATCAAAGATATTCTGGACCGGCTTGTTGCTGCGACCCAGGCCGATTACTTGATTTACACCAATGTTGACATCGCGGTCATGCCGCAGTTTTATGTGGCCGTTGATGGCTTATTGTCCAGTGGGTACGATGCCGTGGTCATCAACCGGCGCACCGTTACTGCGGCTTACACCCGGCTGGAGGAGATCGCGCTAATGATGGCCCAGATAGGGGAACCTCACCCCGGATACGACTGCTTCGTCTTCAAGCGGGCGGCTTATCCCCACTTTAGCTTGGGAACGACCTGCATTGGGGCTGATCATATCGGCAAGGTAATGCTGGTCAATCTATTTCAGCAGGCTGCCTGCTTTAAGATCTTTACCGATTTACATCTAACGTTTCATTTAGGGGATGCGCAAGTGGCCAAGCGGGCTATTTACAATGAACTGCATGCCCACAACGCCGCCCAACTGCGGCAAATATTAAGCCGCAATGGTTGGCTTGACCGTCCGGTACCCCACCCGGAAATTGAGCGGGTGGTGCAGGGGGTTAAAGCTAAAAACTGGGGGCAGCGGTTAAGGTTGCAATACTGGCGGGTTCGGCAGTTGGTTTCAAACCACACTCACGTTTGGGCAGTGCTGACTGCGGGAATTATTTTTGTAATGGGCTGGCGTTTGGGCCGGCGGCGGACATCAACTGATTGAAGTTTTGGGCCAGTGCCTCAGTAAATAACCTGGCCCCTTCTCGATTCATATGCCCTCGGTCAAAGGTGTAGGCCATACTATAAAACTCTGGATATTCATCGGGGTGAGTCATCTCGATTTTATTTTGTGCGGGTAGGTGGTAATAGACGGGCAGCAACGCTTTGTATTCATCTTCCAACCGTGGATAAAGCAGCAAAATAAGATGAACTCCCTGTGCTTCTGAGTCGGCGATTAACGCTTGAAAATGATTTAAGAGCACGGGGTTGACCGGGCTAGTTTCATCGATAGTTTCCAGAAATTGGCGGCTAAGCCGTTCCTGCTCGGTAAGGATTGTCGGATTATCTCTTACGTAATTGTACCGTCTGAAATATTTCTCCTGCGGGTATTCGGCTATCTCCTCATCAAGCGTATAAAATCCGTCCAGCTTTTTACCTAAATGTCTGGGCAAGTCGGCCTCATCATCTAGAATCCAAAAATTGATAATGTCAGTGCCCATGCCAATATTAAAGTTTTTTTCTGCCACATGGAGCAACTGCCGGCCGGCCAAAGTGAATTTATCTCGCCGGCCCATCTCTGGCTGTGAAAAAATGTA
>JAGRCC010000003.1 GCA_020433785.1 Anaerolineae bacterium | reverse complement strand
GCGGCTCAAGCCACCCTTGGCCTGATGTTTCAGTCCTTCCTTACTTTCAATTATACATAAACAGCGAAAATATCACCAAAACACAAAATTGATCGAGCCGTTTTCCATAACTAAAAAAATATCTTATACTTAGGCTTATGATAGGCTCTTAAACATTAAGGCCTGTTAGATAAGCAACCCCGTGACCAACCATTCAGCAGGCAGCCAAGTTGTTACCGCCGATCACCCCTTAAACCGGGTTAATCTGGCAAAACCTGGTTCCAATTATAAGCCGCGTGCCACCTGCCTGTTGAATAAAAACAGCGCCTCTTAGGCTGCACACTCAAAACCATATTAAATCAGAAAGGATTTTTTTTACGGAATGGCTTCTCGTAAACTTACGCCTGGTTCTTATATTGTGTTCATTGGGCTAATGCTTTTAGCCCTGGTTGTTGCCGTTGTTTCATTTATAATCCCTTTTATGATCATATCGGGAGGTGGGCATGAAGGAGAAAGTGTCGAAGCCGAAACGGAAACCTCAGCTACCGATATCGACCTGAAGTTTACTCCCGAAGCCCCGGCTAATGCCGAAGCCGCCAAGGAGTTTCAGGATAAAATATTGAACAGTTATGTCCAGGTTGAGGTGCCGGAGGCAACCAAGGAGCCGACGGTGGAGCCAACTGAGGAAGCCACCGTCGAAGCGACTGAAGAGCCGACGGTCGAGGCTACTGAGGAAGCCACGGTTGAAGCTACGCTAGAGCCAACTGAGGAGGCAACGTCCGAGGCCACCACCGAGGCGACTATTGAGCCCACCACTGAGGCCACGGAAGAAGCAACTCCGTAACCCGCTAGCGCTTATAACGGTTAGCCTGACCAATCAGACAGTGTCAACTTAAAAAGAAAAACCGCCGAACCCCGGTCGTCAAATAATTTGGTTTGACGACCGGAGCGACTCGGCGGTTTTGTATGTGGTTAAATAAGGGTTTCTATTTTACCCCTTACACAGGCTCGCTGGTCATAATAAACAGCGGCTTCATTTCGAAGCTGCGGTAGGAAGGCCGCAAGCGCTCAGTATTGTAATGTTTTTTCACATCTACAAGTTTCTTAGAGGAGACAACCGCGTCAACCGGCACGTTGTCGTAGCGACCGTTCTTCAAAACCACCAGCCGGCCGTGAATGCCGTTGAGGATCAGGTCAAGGGCCAAGTTGCCGTAAGCCATCGGCACAATTGAGTCGATCGCGTCGGGGTCGCCACTGCGAACCATGTAGCCCAATTTCTGGTTGATGATGTTGATGCTTTTGCCGTTGTTGAATTTGCCCGAATGTTCTTTTAACTCAGCCGAGACCAGGTCGCCAATGCCGCCCAATTTCTTGTGGCCAAAAGCGTCGGCGGCGGCATCCGAAAAGATCATCTCCCCACCTTCAAACATAGCCCCTTCCGAAATTAAGACCACCGAATAGTTGCTGGGATTTTTCTTACGGTCGGCCACCATCAGTTCCGTCAGCTGCTCAATATTGAATTTGTGTTCGGGAATCACACAGCGGTCGGCTGCCCCGGCCATCGTTGGCAGCATAGCCGTGAAACCGGCGTACCGACCAAACACTTCCAAGACCAGCATGCGCTCGTGCGACCCGGCTGACGTCCGCAAATTGTGGGTTAGCTCAATGGTGCGGGTGACGCAGGTGCTAAAGCCGATACAGTAGTCGGTACCGGGGACGTCGTTGTCCATTGTTTTGGGGATGGCCACCACATTAAACCCTTCTTTGAACAACCGGACACCATAGCTCAAGGTGTCGTCCCCACCGATCGGGATCAGATAATCGATGCCCAGATAATCGAGATTTTTAAGCACCTCTGGGGTGAGGTCGTTCATATCTTCGTTGTAGGTATCTTGTAGGTGAAGCGGCACGTTATTCTTGGACACGTGGCTGGGGCGGGTTCGCGACGTATGGATAAAGGTCCCCCCGGTTCGCCCGGCCCGGTTGACTACGTCTTCGGTCAAAATTTGATAGTTTCGGCTATTATCCGCGTCTTTATCGCGAGTTATCTCTAAGATACCGGCCCAACCTCGCCGTAAGCCGACGACCTGATAGCCTTCTCTAATAGCCCTAATGGTTACCGCCCGAATTGCCGGGTTTAGGCCGGGAACGTCCCCGCCGCCCGTCAAAATACCAATTACACCTTTTTTGGTCTTAATGTTAGCCATATCAACCCCCTTGTTAGCTAATAAAAAATTTAATTAAACTATTGGATAATTTAATCATTCGACTCGTGACCATCATTGGAAGAGCCAATTGGGCGGAGATAGAGTTCGAGCGTGGGATACTGCTTAGGTAAGTGTGGATAGGAGTGGCTGTATTTTACTTTAGAAGCTGCTTAATACGCCACATAGCTAAAGGCGAATATCGCCTAAAGGCCCAGGCCGGCTGATCTCCTCTCATCGTCCCTAATAATAGTTCAAAACCTAGCCAAATGCACTAGACACATGAACAGTATGACACCTATTATATAGACGGGTTTCCTCCTAGACAAAAATCTAGTTCGAGGCTGGACGGCTTTTATCAGCCAGCCCAATTATTGCCAAAAAAGAACATCTGTACTAAAATCCAGCCTGTAACAGAACCTCTCCTCATATATATCCCCGCCAAGCCCCTGAGTTGTTCTTCTTAGTACTCTAGCCACTAAGCC
>JAGRCC010001157.1 GCA_020433785.1 Anaerolineae bacterium | reverse complement strand
TTTTCTTACTTGGTATCGTCTCCGGGTTAGGGTTCTTGTGGTGGATGACCGCCGGCACCTCCGACCAAATCCTGGATACGGCGGCGCTCACCAGCCGTGAGTTTTTGGCCGTTGGCCTAATGCTGTTTGTACTGCTGGTGGTGGGTTATGTTCTACATCGCGCCTTTAAAGCCTATTTTTTTACCGTCAAAGAACTGGCCGAACAAATGACGCTGATACTCTCGGCCAATCCCACCCATCGCGTTCAACCTGAAGGGCCGTCGGAAGTGCGGCAGTTGGGCCAAACGATCAACGCCTTTGCTGATCGATTCCAAACGCTGTTAGCTGATGACGAAGCTAAAATTCTCAGCGCCAGAGCCCAGCTAGAAGAAGAACGCAATCGCCTGGCCGCGCTAGTGTCCGAACTGACTGAAGGCGTGCTGGTTTGCAACCTGGAAGGCCAGATATTGCTCTACAACCGCCGGGCCAAACAACTGCTCAGTCGTAAGCTGGATAAACCGGTCAATGGCAACGGCTCTGGGGGATTTGTGGGGCTGGGGCGCTCGGTCTTTGGGCTAATCGATTACGACTCCATTACCCACGCTTTAGAGGACATTGGCTATCATTTAGAGAAAGAGAGCAACCGCCCGGTGTCTAATTTTGTTACCAGCGCCACCAATGGCCAATTAATTCGAGCCAGAATGGTGCCGGTTTTAGATCAGCAGAAAGAGCTGTCCGGGTTTGTATTGACTCTGGAAGATATCACCCAACAGTTAGAAGCCAGCACCCGCCGCGATATCCTGCTCCAATCGCTTACCGAGGGCACCCGGGCTTCGCTAGCTAATATTAGAGCCGCCATCGAAACGATTGAAGAGTATCCGGAAATGGATGAGGATCGGCTGGAGGTTTTTCGAAAAATCATCCGCGAAGAAGCCGAAATGTTGAGTGGAAAACTCAATGAAACCATCAGTGACCACACCGCCGATCTGCGCTCCAATTGGCAGCTTGATCCGATGTTGGGCAGCAATCTCATTTGGGCAATTCGACGCCGGTTTGAAGACAAGCTAGACATCGAGACCGGGGTTGAATATGAAGAAGAAGATCTGTGGCTCAATGTCGACAGCTTTGCGGTAGTTCAGGCACTGACCTCAATCATGCGCCAACTCAAAGACGACTTTAACGTTACCGAAGCCACGCTGCGCCTGAAACGAACCGGACGTATTGCCGCCCTGGACATGATTTGGACTGGCGCCGCCGTCGATCAGGAAACCCTCTGGGCCTGGCAAAATCAGGCCTCCATTGCCGACGGCGAAGGCTTCCCCTTACCGCTCAAAGAGGTCGCCGAACGGCACGGCGGTGAAATTTGGTGCCAAACCGATAAAGAAACCGGCAAAACCTACCTGCGCTTACTGCTGCCCACCACTAATCCCAAACCAACTTGGCATGTGCCCATCGTTCAAACTAACAGCCGGCCCGAATATTACGATTTCGATCTATTCCATCAGGCCGGCCAAAAACCGGAACTCGATGACCAGCCGTTGTCGGAATTAACTTACACCGTCTTTGATACGGAAACCACCGGCCTCAATCCGGCTCAAGGCGACGAAATTATCTCGATCAGCGCCGTGCGCATTGTGAATAACCGGCTTCTGCGGCAAGAAGTGTTCGATCAACTGATCGATCCCCGCCGCCCCATTTCGCGTGCCTCGCTGGACATCCACGGCATTAGTCCCGATATGTTAAAAGGCCAACCCAAGATTGAACAAGTGCTGCCGCAGTTCTGTAAATTTTCAGAAGATACCGTGTTGGTGGCCCATAACGCCGCGTTTGATATGCGCATGCTGCAACTCAAAGAGGCGACCTTGGGTATTAAATTTATCAACCCCGTCCTGGATACCTTATTGCTGGCCGCGGTCGTGCACCCCAACCAGCAAGATCAAAGTATCGAGGCGATTGCTCATCGGTTGGGCGTTAATGTCTTTGGCCGGCATACCTCTTTAGGGGATGCTATTGTTACCGGTGAAATATTTCTTAAGCTTATATCCCTCCTGGCCGAACAAGGCATTGAAACCTTAGAACAGGCCCGGGCGGCGGCGGAGAAAACCTATTATGCCCGTATAAGCTACTAACTGGGGGATAACGCGGTCTATGACTGCGTCAATTCTATAATTAAGAGAGGAGGTAAAGAAGTACTCAATTGTCCTAATGAGAGACTTTCAAAAACCTATGGTAGTTGCTGATGGAAATTCACGTTAGTCAAGTAAAACTATTTTAATCGAGGAGGATTACATACGCTATGGCAGGTTCATTTGATCAAGTCTACGCATCATGGAAAGCAGACCCGCAGGGTTTTTGGGCTAAGGCCGCTGAGGATATTGACTGGTACGAGAAATGGGATAAAGTCCTGGACGACTCAAATCCGCCCTTCTACCGCTGGTTCCCGGGGGCAGTTGTAAACACCTGTTACAACGCCATTGATCGCCATGTTGAAAAAGGTCGAGCCGACCAACTGGCGCTCATTTATGACAGCCCGGTTACCAATACCATCAAAAAATATACTTATAGTGAACTCAAAGA
>JAGRCC010000158.1 GCA_020433785.1 Anaerolineae bacterium | reverse complement strand
GCGGAATGATGATCCACGGCAGGCTAGCATCGTATTTGTTGTTGACCTGTTTCTCGTGCCAGTAAGGCACGATGGCGTCGGGCAGGAAGAAGCCCCACACGTGCGGCTGGACGGCGAAGCCCCACAGGACTAGCGCCAGCAAGAGCAGACCACCGGCAGCCGGGAGCCGACCGCTGACCGCTGACCGCTGACCGCCAATTGACGATTGACGATTGACGATTGACGATTGACGATTGTTGCTCCCTGCTCCTTGCTCCCTGACCCCTGACCCCTGACCCCTGACCCCTATTCTCAACAACGTGACGATGATGACGCATAGCAAGAGGATCGCTAGAACCAGGCCGAACCAGAAATGGCGGGGCCAGCCGGTTTTGGCCAGGCCGACGAACCAGGCGGTGTTGGCCAGCCAGCCGAGCCACATCGGCATCAGAAGATTTTGCCGCCACGGCTGTCGCCGCCACAGCCAGGCCAGGCCCAACCCGCCGAGGAAGATGGCGACGAACAGGATCGCTGTGACCCAGCGGGCCGGGTGAGCGACTTCGGACAGGATGAAGAACTTATCCCAGAAGAATTCCGGGCCGGAGTGGATCTGCAAGCCGACGCCGCTGCCGTCATCGAGAATAAAGGTCAGGCGCTGTTGGGCGTGGCGTAGGTAGAGGTCGAAATTGGTTAAGCTGGTCAAGACAACCAGGTGAACTAACTCCCAAACGATGACCAGCGAGGCGGTCCCCAGGCCGAGCCAAATCAATTCGCCAAAGCTGATCTGATTAGGCGGATCATCGGCGGCGATGTCACCGGACGAAGCTTGGGTCGCGCTTAAATCCGGCGTTGCCGGTCGCCGCCGGATGAGACCGAACAGCCACAACAACCCCGCCCACACCAGAATACCGCTGATCGACCAGAGCGTAATCAGCTTGGCATTGAGCGCCAGGCTGATGACCAAGCCAGCCAGAAAAAAGTGGAGCGGACGGCGCTGTTGTTTGAGCGTGGCCGCGGCAAAGGCCAGATAAGCCCAGATGATGTAGACCATAGCCGGGACTTCACCCATCGCTTCGTAGCTGAGGAAAATGGAGAGATGTGGATAGAAGAAGAAAAAAGCGTTGAACAGGATAATTGCCCAGATGCCGGCCAATTCATACAACAGATACGCGGTCAACAGCAAGAATAAGGTGAAGAAGATGAGCGGGCCGGCCCGCAGCGCCCAAAAGCTCGAGCCGAACAGCTTGAGCACCAGCGCGTCGGGGATGATGCTGGCCGGGCCGATGCCGTTGCCGGTGAAAAACCAGATACGGCCGTCGGCGGCTTGAATATCGAATTTTTGATCGACGTTGATCGCGCCGGGTGTGTTCGGATCGGCGATGGTGCTGACCAGGGTGGTGTAGGCGCCGGTTTCGGCCAGCGAGCGGGAAATCGACAGCATCCAGCCGCCGTCGTGTTCGAGGCCGCCATAGACATCGATGAAGGCGATGATGCGCCACAGTTGGTAGGCGGTCAACATCACGACGACGATAATTAAGAATAGTTTGGTTTGCGTTAGCGCGTTAATTCGCTTCATGATGGTGTTTTAGAATAGTTCAAAGGCCACAGGTAAGCGTTCAGCCTATAGCTGTCAGCTATCAGCTTTTAGCTTACTCTCTCATATTTGATTACAGAGCCGGTAAGGGTGGCTCAAATGATGTCCCAACGTTAAAGCTGACGGCTGATGGTTGGCAGCTGAACGCTTGCTAGCTGGAGCATTAGAGTTTACTTTGATCGGGCTGGACAAAGCAAGCTTTGTCGCTCCAGTCGTTCCAAATATAAGTCAGAGCCACTCCCAGCAGGAGCAGATGCCCCAGTAGAATCGTCCAATACAGCCAGGGCGGGCCGTAGAAGCGGTCGGCCGGGTTGGCGAAGGCTTGGTGGGTCAGCGTCAACGGGTTGCCCTGGCAGCGGGCGGTAAAGGCCAGATCGCCGGCCAGCTTTTGCCATTGCCCCGGCCCGCCGATGTAGGCCGAGCCAGCCGGATAGCGGTCGAAGGGTTGGTCGAATGTGCCGCGTAGGGTCAGGGGTTGGGGAGCGGCGGCGGCCGGCGCATCGACAAAGATAAAATAAGTCTGGCCCGCCGAGTCGGGTTGGGGTGGGAAGACGAACGGTTTTGTCATACGATCCTGAAGGCCGTTGAGATCGAGCGCGGCGGCGTAGATATCGTCAGGGCTGTCGGCGGAGCGACGCAGGTGGAACGTAACCGGCTGCGGCTGGCCTTGGCCGCTAACGCCGATGATCAAATCAAGCTGGTTGAAACCGGCACAGGGCACGCTCAACGTTTGCCCCAGCGCGATGGGACCGGCGATGGGCGGTCCGACCATTATCGTTTCAATCTGGCCGGTCTGAAAAGTAAAGTAGTAAGCGTGATGCACCAGCACCGCCACCACGAGATAGCTCCAGGCAGCCAGCGCGGCATAGCGCAGGGACGATCTAGGCCCGGTGCGATAGACTGCCCAACAGCGCATGGCAAGGGTCAGCGCCAGCAGCCAGCCGAACACCGGCCAGACTAACGTCAACCCGGCCAAGAGCAGCAAACTCGCCATAAATCTCCAGCGGCTGAGCCGGGGGACAGCGCTGATAAAGGCGGCGGCGTACAACAGCGTGACCGGGACCAGCAGCAATCGAAACCGAAACTGAATATGAAACAGCACCGTAAAAAGCGGCAGGGCCACATACAGCAGCAGCAGCAACGTGTGACGGGGTTTGGGCCTCAACAATACAACGCCTAACAAACTGGCGATAAAGATGGACCGCCACTCGAACGGAAAGAGGCGAAGAAAGGGGATGGTTTGCAGATTGTGAAAGAAGTAGGGCGAGATCAGGTTATCGTCACGGGTAAGCAGGAGCAGATAGAATTTGCGTCCCATCAGGTTCAGCCAGCCGTTGAAGTCGTGTTGCAGATAGGCTAGCACCTCTTGCTTGAAGACGTCCGGCGACTCCGCTTTGGCCCGGTCGCGGACGTCGTTGATATAGGTTTCGGCGGCGGGGTCGAGGTAGGCGAACAACACGTGTTCGACGTGGCCCATGCCTTCGGCCACTGGGTTGTTGCCCAGGAAAATAATCTCCCAACCGCTGGCCGGCATGGGCATAAAGCCACCGCCGGTGCGGTAATTATGCCAGGCGGCGGGTGTCGTGACCAGGAAGGCTACTCCGGCATAGACCGCGCCCCGGACCAGGATGCGCCGGATCGACACGCGCTCGACCAGCCACCACAGGCCGACGACCGGCAGCAGTAAAAAGAAGGTGGGCCGGCTTAAGGCGGCCAAGCCGGTGAGGATGCCAGCGATGATCAGGTAAGACCAGCGGCCGGTGGTGTGCGCTCGCAGCAGCAAGAGCAGGGTCAGACAGAAAAGCGGGATCGACAGTGTCACCTGGGCAAAACAGGCGTTGAAAAAGATCAAAGGGCCGTAGAAGGCCATGATCGTCGCGGCGATGAGGCCGGCCGTTCGATTGAAAACCGCCTGGCCAATGCCGTACATTGCGGCGCAGGCTAAAACTTCCAGCAGAATCTGCAACACTACAATCAAGCGCAAATTCACGCCGACCAAAGCATAGACCGCGCCCAGAAAATAGGGATATAAGATCATGTGGAAGAACGGCTCGTTGTACGGCCAGTCGCCGCGCAGCAGTCCCAACGCATATAAATGATGGTACGAGTTAGCGTCGAGACCGCAGAAGGGGTGAGCCTCCAAGAAATCGGGGAATTCGGCCCGCAGCCCGTTGAAATAAAGCAATCGAACGGTCAAGGCCAGCAGTAAAAGCAGCCCCATGATGAGTTGATGGCTTTGACGAATGGTGGTGAGTCGGAACACACTCTCTCCTAGCGCAGCCGGTAGATCCGAATTTCCGGCCCCGGCTGCCGGCGATAGAGCACATCGTTGGCTGGACCGTAGACCTGGTCGTGATAGAAAAAGCCGGTGTAATCGGCGGCGTAGGGTTGAAACTCCGCCACCAGTTCCGCTTCTTGATCAAGGGTTTGCAAGTTGCTCACCAACTTAGCCTGATGGGCTTGGTCGCGCAGTTGGCGGGCGTAATGAAAACTGCTGGCGACGACATACTGCACGCCCCAGTCGCGATAC
>JAGRCC010001156.1 GCA_020433785.1 Anaerolineae bacterium | reverse complement strand
TTCATCATTCATAATTCATCCTTCATAATTTCCTCACCTCTCCGGTGCTGCCGTTGAATTCTACAAGATCGCCGTCTTTGAGCCAATGAGTAATACCTTTGAGGGCAACGATGGCCGGCAGGCGCATTTCACGGGAGACGATGGCGGCATGGGAAAGCAGGCTGCCGTGTTCGACGAGAAGGCCAGCGGCGGCGGAAAACAGAATAATCCAACCGGGATCGGTGCGCTGGGCGATCAGGATTTCGCCGGGTTGGAGAATTGTATTTTTGGGATCGGTGACGATGCGAACCGGCCCCCGAACGATGCCGGGCGAACAGCCAAGACCCTGGAGAATTGAGAATTGAGAATTGAGAATTGAGAATTGGGGGTTGGGAGTTGGAAATTGAGAGTTAGGGAAGGAAGCGTCTGTATTGGGCTGTACCGGGGACGATTGGTAATTAGTAATTGGTAATTGGTAATTGGAGACGATGCCGCGAGTTTCGAAGCGGTCGGGGGGGGATGGTAATTTTTGGTAACGCTCGAATTCAGTGCGGCGCAGGTTGGCTAAGGCGTTTAGATTGGTCGTGGTGGCGACGCCGGTGATAAATCCGAAAATTTCTTCGACTTCCAGATAGAAAATATCGCGCGGATCGGCCAGCAGATCGAGCGCGTGTAAGTTGCGGCCTAGTTCGATGAAAATCTGCCGGGCGCGGCCAAACAGGCGAGTGCGCTCGAAACGGAGATTTTCACGGTTGCGAATGAGCCGGCGGGCGTTTTTCAAGACCCAATTAAAAATAAGCCGACGCCAGGGGTGACCGGACAAAGATGCGCGAACTTGTTTATTTGCCAAATCCGAGGCGGTGGTTTGAGGCGAAGGGTGTGCGCCGTTTTGATACGATGTTGGTGGCGGCTCCAAATGGCGGGCTAACTGGCCCACTGACCGGAGCAGCGGTAACGGATCGTCGTGCAGGGTCGGGCTTTCGAGCTTGAGTTCTTCCAGGCAGCGATCGCCAAATTTTTCCAGGTAAGCATTGTACTGCGCTTCAAACGCAGGTCGAGCGGGTATCGCGCTTAAAATTTCAGCCAGCGAGCCATTAGCCAGCAGAGTGATGAATTTATTATCTCCGGCAGTGAGTTGGGCCATACAGCGTATATGAGCGGCCGGTTCGGCGCTGACGATGCCGCCGGTGCCGGACAACAAGGCGTTTTGGAGTGTACCGTGAGTATCGCCGCACCATTTCTCGGCCAATTGGCGCAGAATGCCGTAGAAAATCATGGCAAAGAAGTCATTAATCAGCGGCGCGTCCCAGCGGGTAAGCAGTTGGCTTTCCAAATTCCGGTAGTAGGCGACCAGCTCATCGGGGCGCTTCTGCTTCAGATCCGGCCGTTCGGAACCAAGCGCGTTGTTCAAGCGGTCGTAAAAGGCGTCGATGCGGCGTGGGAGAAGGAGGTAGTTGACGATCAACCCGGTCAGGGTTCGGCCTAAATAGAGGGTGTCACGCAGCCGGTCGCCTCGGCTGGGGGGTGTCTGTTCGGCCAGCAGTTCATCCGGCAAGCTTTCTTTGACGCCCATCATCTGCTCCATAAAGCGCCGGTTGAGCTTATATCCGGGCAGCAAGGCCAACACCCGATACCAACTGAGCAGGTTGTAGTAAATCCGGCCCTGAATAAAACCGAGCATGTGCCGGAAGGTCGTCGAATGGTCGGTGATGATATTGTTCGGCACGCCCATAATCCGGCAAAACTGGCGATAGACTTCCTCATAAGCCCGGCGGGCAAAGGAGAACGTTAGCGGCGTGGTTACACCGGGGTAGCTTTCGGCGATGTTGCTATTGTCCCATAAGTTGAGTTGGCCGTCAGGCGGTTCCGGTTCGGCAAGTAAAGTAGTGATGGGCCGCGCTTGCAGCAGGTAAAGTTGGTCATTTTCGATGGCCCACTCGATATCTTGGGGGCAACCGAAGATCTGTTCGGTACGGCGGGTGAGGGCGGCGATGGTCTGAAGCTGGACATTAGATAAAGTGGCAGCGGATAGGGCGTAGGGCGTAGTGCGTAGAGAAAGCGCGTTAGGTTTGCTAGAAAGACTCCTTGCTAAAGAAGGTGTTTCGGCGGTCAACGGTCGGCCGGCGGCGGTCTGTTGACGGACAACTTGACCGTACGCATCGACGTGATAGGTATCGGCATTGGTATGGCCGGAGACAAGGGCCGTACCGAGGCCGGAAACGGCGCTAATAACAACCAC
>JAGRCC010001155.1 GCA_020433785.1 Anaerolineae bacterium | reverse complement strand
CTGCCGCTCATTTTGCCCTGTTTATTCTTGCCCCAAATTCTAAACAGCCCTTCGACTGTTTGCCAATACGGCAGCCCCGATGAAATTAGGGTGGCGTAGACCATCCGATCACCTTCGTAAGCCGCCAGCGTCTGTTCGTAGAGATCGACTTCAATCCATTTATCGGTGCGGCCAACCCCCTCCGGCCGAGCCTTGGCTTTGACAATACCGACCTTACCCTGCTCCACCCAATGACCGTTGGCAATCTTGTACCAAACGCGGTCTTTATAGCGCCGCTCGGTCATGATATTGACAATGTCGTAGCGTTTTACCCACTGCTTGGTTTCGCCCGGGCCCCCGCCCGGTTTCTCCGATGTCCAGGTATCGAACACAATCCAGGCGAAACGATTGGGGCGGGGCGAGGCGGTGCCATGAAAGGTAGAAGGGCTGAATATTTGCAGGTTATCGGCCTGCACGTATTCATCATCGTTAATTTGATACCAGAGTTCACCTCTAATGTCGATGGGCGACGTCTCGGGCAGGCTAACCCAGACGTACCCATTTTCCAGCCATCGGACTGGCTCCTTACCTAAGGTGGCATCAATGGGGTGGGCGTAAACTGGCACCACGCCATTGAGCACTTTGGCATAAATTAAATCAGGTTCGGAGTCGCTTTCCGGAGGTGGGGATAAGGCGATAATGGGCGGATCAGCGGAATTAAAATGAGTGGTGTAAGCCAGGGTTTCCCGGCCAAGAGCCAGGCTAGCCAAACAGGCCAAGAAAAGTGGAGTCCACAATTTGGTCAGTAGCAAGAATTTCCCCTCCAATAAATCACGCAAAGAATGGGGGGAGCAGCGGTTCCCATTTACTCCCCCCATCTGCTTGTGAATGTTTGAGATTAATGGTGCGTCCCTTATCTACATTCACGCATCTCCTAACTATTGTACGTTATCACCCCCCTTTCCTTCAAAAATTGAGTCTTGTTTCGGCAAAAATTCCCTAAAAATTCGGGGATTATCGACCAATTCTTCCTTGAACCGCCCGGATAGACGGTTAATGCCCTTGAATCGTGGTTAGTTACCATAAATAAAGCGGATACCCGATTGGAAGCTGATCTTATTTAGGTTATACTTAAACCGCCACAGAGATTTGAACATTTTCTTTTTTCATTTCTCCTTAGGCTTACAACCGGCCTGTATCAAAACATTGATCGATATGGAACTATCGACATCATCGGGTCCGGTTTTTCGCTAACGTCCCCATCATAATTCATGCCGAAATTGAAGTATAAAATAAAATTTATTGTTCAGTCACCGGCCTGAAATACCCAACTGGATTGGGCGTCTGCTTACAACGGTGTAGTGCACAAAACCCTAACTCAAAACTATTATTTATTAAGGAAAAGGTGTCATGGAACAACAAGAATATTTTAAGCCGGTCGCTGGCCTGGGCCATCGATTGCATCAACTCAGTGTTTTAATTACCGTCATCGTGCCGCTCATCGCCACAGTTTACGCCATTGTGCTGCTCTGGGAGCGATTAGTGAGTTGGCCCGATATTATAATTATGGTCATCATGTATATTATCGCCGGTTTGGGCATCACCGCCGGCTACCACCGCATGCTCACCCATCGCAGTTTCGAGGCGCCGGCGTATGTGCGTTTTATTTTCCTGGCGATGGGTTCGATGGCGGCCGAAGGCGGCGCTTTGAGCTGGGCTACCCTACATATTCAACACCACGCCCAATCTGACCGGGAAGGCGATCCCCACAGCCCAATGGAAGGCTTTTTTCACGCCCACGTCGGCTGGTTGTTCAACTCGTTTAACCCTAAAACGGCCGTTTACGGCACCTGGCTGGTTAAAGATCCGATGGTGGTCTTTTTTGAAAAGACCTTCTTGTTATGGGTAGTCCTGGGGCTGGTGATTCCCTATCTGGTGGCCGGCTGGACCGGCGTGCTGTGGGGCGGCCTGGTGCGCATCTTTTTGACCCACCACGTGACCTGGAGCGTCAACTCGGTTTGCCACACCTTTGGCTTCCGCTCATTTGAAACCAACGACCTCAGCACCAACCAGTGGCTGGTCGGGCTGCTGGCGTTTGGCGAAGGCTGGCACAATAATCACCACGCCTTCCCCCGCTCGGCCTTTCATGGGATGTCCTGGTGGCAGGTAGACGGGGCCGGCTATGTTATCCGGCTGCTCGAACGCATCGGCTTGGCGACCAACGTCTACCGCGTTAGCCCGGACAAG
>JAGRCC010000157.1:3582-4270 GCA_020433785.1 Anaerolineae bacterium | reverse complement strand
GGGATCGTTGGGATGGAGGTAGACGCCGTTGTTATCGGTCTGCCAAATTTCAACGGTCAGCCCCTCGATGGGCATACCGGCCGCGTCGTATACCTTGCCCGTAAATTCAATTATTTGACCGGCGGGCGCACCGGTCGCCCCCGCCAGAACCGTTAAATCGTTGTCTTGATCGACGAGTTTGTTAACCGGATAGTACGGTCCTTCCGTTTGAGCCGGGGTGAAGTAAGTCACCTCGATTGGCGTGACCGCCGTGGGTTCATCAGTTACGACGACCTCAGCCTCACCGCCAGTCGAAGTTACATCGGCCGTACCGTCCGAGGCGGATTCCTCTGTTTCAGCAATCGGTGGGTCGGTTGCTTCCGCAAGAACGGGCGTTTCCGTGGGTTCGGCCGGAGTAAAGGTTGGCGATGGTTCTTCAGGGATGGAAACTGCCGGGGGGTCGGTGGTATCTTCGACAGCTGCTTCAGCCACCGGTGTGGCAGTAGTTTCCACCGGCGCGGGTGGAGTCGAGGTGGTGCAGGCTGCAAACAAAAGCAGTGAACTGCTGATAACGATTAACAAAGAATAGGATTTGAGTTTGTTCATTAATTCTCCTCCTCGGTAGGTTCATTTATAAGGTTGGAGTGGCGCCTTTCGATAAGCTCAAGGCGCCACTCCAACCTGCGCTATATGGTTAAGCGCTTATTGG
>JAGRCC010000157.1:0-3515 GCA_020433785.1 Anaerolineae bacterium | reverse complement strand
GGCCAGAATACCGGGGGCCAGCAGCGGGCTGGCTCCGCCGAGCGCATCCAGAAATACCTGAGCCACGGTCGCATTAGGACGGATGTCCAATTCAAAAGCCAGGTTGTGTTCGATATGCTCATAGATGCCGAAGCAACTGCCCAGCGCTACCAAGCCCATCACCACGCGCAGACCCAGCAACGTCGCTCGCTGCGGGGCGATAAGCGCGGCCCCGATGGCCAAAATGCCCAGACCGGCCAGCCCAAACGGGATCAACTGAACCGCACTTTCCATGTGACCGGTGAACCACAGCTCAACGACTGTGCCGGCAAAGATAAAAATGGCTAACCCCAACAAAAACAGCCGGAGACGCTCAAGAATGGTCTCCGCGCTCATTGGCTTACCAGATAGCCCCCGGCCGCCGCGACTTCCGGCGCGGGGAGATATTCGGCCAGCTTGGTCAGAAAAGCCTCGTTCGAGCCATACGGCCGGGCCGCCATCAGTTCATTGGCGATGGTTTCATCAACGCCCGGTATTTGTTGGAGCGTGGCTGCGTCCGATTCATCGACATCGACCGGCACGTAAACGTACTGTTCGTACTCGGCTACTTGGGCTTCATCGACATATTTGCCGATTTCCCGACGAAACTGTTGGATGCTGATATAGGGCCGATACTCCAAAAACTCACGCACCATGCGGTTGCTGAAGTTGGGAATTGCCGCCAGATAATCGTCGCCCGTGGCCTGATTGAGATTCAGTTTGGTATTGACCATCACTTCAGCAACTACTTCTGCCGTAGGCTCGGCCGCCATGACTTCCTCGGTGGGGACCGGTTCAGATGTGGGGTCTTCGATCACCACCTCTTCTGTCGCTGCCGGCTGTTCGGCCACCTCCTGAGTGGGCGCCGGGGCTTCGACTGCGGCCTCTTCGGTCTCAACTACCTCGGAGGGAACCGGGGTAGCTGTCGGGTCCGATATGACGGTTAGGGTCGCGGTCGGGGCGGCCGATTGGCCGCCGCACGCGGCCAATGCGAAAATTACCATCACGATCACAAAAATTTTTTTTAACATATATTCTTCTCCTATTGCTTGAAAACTTAGAACGTGGTCCGGAACATTACATTTTACGGGCTACGTCTGACATCATGGGTCAATGTCATAAAACTATTTAATGACGACAGCGTTAGTTTAATCGCTAAATGTGCAGATTTCGCACAGAACCGCTGCAGAAAAACTATAACCTTCTCAATAACGTCTCTACCAGTTTTGTCGATGTTTATGAAAAATTTTTTAGAAAAAGCTGAGAGAATGCTGAGGGTTAGTAGGTTAGTAGGTTAGTAGGTTAGTAGGTTAGTTAGTTAGTTAGTTAGGTGGGTGATGGGTTGGACTAATAGAAACCAACCCGCCACCCATCAACCTATCATACCATCCACCTAGCCAACTAACTGGGGATGAAATACGGCGTTGAACGCGGCGAGGTTTTCGATGTAGGGGACATGGCCAGTATCCGGGATGACGACCTCGCGATAGGAGCCGCCAGCGGCCGCGTACTTCTCCAACACAGCGCGCGTCTGGCCAATCATCGGCTGGGGCGGGTAGATGTCCGGGCCGGGCCAGCCGGGCAGTAGACCGGCAGCACCGACGGTAGCCGGATCGGAGGCGGCGTTGTCAGACACGGCTAAATCATGACTGCCACGGATCCACAGCACATCTACTTTAGGAGTCGCGGCATACAGGCGCTCTACATTATCGGCATATTTGGGCGAGAGGGCGTTGGCCGCGCCCCATCGGCCCGGAGCTACAAACGGCCAGTTAGGCGACGGCACAAAATCGCCTGGGCCATCCTGGTTGCCTAAATGGATCGCCAACATGGCATCAACCAAGGCATCTTCACGGGCCGGAATAAAGGGTGGCTTGACCACCAACATTCGAAAGGCCGAACGAGGCGAAAACATACTGTCGGCGCTGCGGTCGCCGGCAGCCAATCGTTTGACGAGTTCCGGGTTGGACAGTCCCCCGCCCGATCCGGCAAAATCGGCGTAACAGGGCGTCGCATTGATGCCCTTGACCCCACCAAAACCATACGGCGATCCCGGCGCGACCTGCGTCGCCGTCAGAAAACGTTCTGGACAATCCATCAACAGCCGCCACACAACGGAACCGCCCAACGAATTGCCGACGATGTGAGCCTGCCTGATGCCTAAGTGATCGAGCAAGGCCACGGCGTCATCAGCTAAATCGCCCATGCCTCGGGTGGCGTCGATTTTCTGGGCCGGGTCGGCCTCGCCAAAGCCACGCTGATCCGGGGCAAGCCCTCGAAAGCCGGGGGGCAAGGTGACCATCACCTCTTCCCACCACGTCGCCGATGAGACGTTGCCGTGCAGCAACAGCACCGGAATACCGTCTTCCGGGCCAGAGAATAAGACGCGGGTGGTGATTCGGTTGGTTTTTATGGACTTGGTGGTAATGCCAGGTAACGTTTGTATATGCATTTTTAACTCCTTTGTGGTTTGTTGTTGGTTTGTTGGTTTGTTGGCTGGTTGGTTGGTTAAATTTCGTCATCGCCAATGAGTGGATGAATTTCATAATCGACCGATGACTCTTTGATTGAACGAGTGCGCTGGTAGTTGATATAGGCATTAAGTTCTTTGGCGAGGAGGTTTAACTCGGTCATGACATGATTGAAGAATTCATCGGAAATAAGTTGACGCTGTTTGGCTCTCTTGAGCCAAAATCGCGACTCTTTCAAAGAGCCGCGCGTAAAATACAGAAACCGGACAACATCGCCGGGATGAAATCGTCCTGCACTCTCCGCAATATTCGCACCAATCGAGTCTGTCGCCCGACTCAACTGCTGTCCAATCGTATCCTTTGCAAACGGTACCCAACCAACCACTTCAGCCCAAACCTCATCTGCTACTTTCTCCGCTCGCTGGTACAGCCGAGACTCCTCAATATCTTTATATGCCATCCCAATTTACCTCAACGCCTTCTTGCAACCAACCAGTTAACCAACTATCCAACCAAACAAGTTAACCATCCAACTGTCCAACCATCCGACTATCCAACCATCCGACTATCCAACTAACCATCCAATCAACTACCCAACAAACTTTTTCTTCAACTCTGTTTTCATCACCTTGCCATACGGCGAGTAGGGCAGCGAGTCGGTGAAGATGAATTCTTTGGGAATTTTGTAGCGGGCCAGATGCTGGCCGCAGAAGGCTTGCAGTTCTTCCGGGGTGGTCGATTGGCCGGGCTGGAGCACGACTACCATAACCCCGATCTCCCCCCACTGCGGGTGGGGCTTGCCGATCAGAGCGGCTTCGGTCACGGCGGGATGTTCGCGGCAGACGGCCTCGACCTCGGCAGCGTAGACGTTTTCGCCGCCGCTGATAATCATATCTTTGAAACGGCCGGCGATGTAGAAAAAGCCGTCTTCGTCCATGCGGGCCATATCACCGGTGTGGAACCAGCCGTTCTCAATCGCGGCGGCGGTGGCTTCGGGGTTGCGCCAATAGCCGGTGCAGACGTGCG
>JAGRCC010000156.1 GCA_020433785.1 Anaerolineae bacterium | reverse complement strand
GCCTGTCATTTCGCAGCCGAAGGCGGAGAAATCCCTCAGGCATAGCCATAACGAACTATTCAGAGGGGAAATTTGACGTTGTCGCTTCAAAGTTTCCCGGCCAAATCACTTTTCATTGGATTGTCACCGGGATTTCTCCGCTAGCGCTACGAAATGACATGAAGAACATGCATTCCCGAACTCAGCTCCCCTTTCTCACCGGTGGCAGGTCTTAAAATTCAAGCTCGGTGCCGTCGGCGGGAATACGTAACTGCTCGTCCGCAATCCCGTGCTCACGGGCGAACGCTCTTAATTCGGCCCGCGAAACGAGACAATGGTCCAGCGACTCTAAATGGGTGGCAACCACGATGCTGTTCGGGGCCTGCTGGCAGACAGCCACGGTTTGCCGGGCATCCATGATGATCAGCTCATTCGCGCCCCAAACCGCCCCGCCGGAATGGGTGACGATGATATCCGGCTGCCATTGGTTGATGGTGGCTTCGATGTCATCATACCAAACCGTGTCACCGGCCCAATATACGGTCGGCTCATCGTCTGCGGCAAAAATAAAGCCGGATACCGGCTTCATATCCCGCAAGACGGCTTCACTGGTGCCGTGGCGGCCGGGGGTCCGCGTCATCGTTAGCGCCTGCCACCGCACCTCGGTGGTGATGGGGACAACCTCAAGAAACCCTTTTTCTCTAATCGTAACGTCATTGCCCGGCTGGCAAAAAATCAGAGTATTTTTAGGCAGCATGGCTTGAGCCACCGGGTCAAAATGGTCGGTGTGCAAATGGGAAACCACCGCCATCTCAATCCCGTCAATAACGGCCTGCGGCGCAATCGGAAGCTCGACCAGGGGATTGGGCGAGCGGCCCGCATAGGCCGGCAGGGAATGTTGCGGCGCTAAATAGGGATCAATGACGAACGTATGCCCGGCGTAGGTCATACGCAAGGTGGCATTACGAATCAGTTGTAACTTCATTGGGAACCCTCTCTGCTTGAATTAACCAACCGGCGTATTAAAGCTAGCTTGGCTGTTGCTTTGTTGTTGACAACATCAGTTTTATCGCGGCAATGCCGCTTGGTGGGCTAAATTATTCCTACGAGATCGCTCATTGTATCTTAGCACTACATGAAAAATAGTGAAAAAGCGAGTTCATTTAACCCGTGAACTTTTTGACAGTATCTGAAAGTTTAAGTACCATTTTAATACTTACATTCAACCTAAATATCAAGCAAGCGGTGATGGAGTCCACCCGATAACCGCCCTTCAAGGCTAATGACCCCTACGATAGTGATATTTCACTGGTAGGAGTCACGCTGAATGAAAAGTAAGCTCCTGCCAGAAAAACTCTGGCAGGAGTTTTTTTATGTCTTCAATCACCTTGCTTCAAGCAGGGAAATTGTTCTTAATACGGCCTATAGAGCAAAAGCGGGGGCTCTCCCTCCCCCGCTTTTCCTTTCAGCCATAAGTGACAAAATGTAAATCTCAAGGGTAAGTAAGGAGAACTCATGCTACAATATCTATGGATTGGATTGGGCGGTTTCATGGGCGCGAACGCCCGCTTTCTGGTGCAGCAGTGGGCGGCTCAGCAGTGGGGGGCAGATTTTCCCTACGGCACTCTGCTGGCCAACGTGGGCGGCAGCTTTATCATTGCTTTTTTTCTAACCCTGGCCACCGGGCGGTTTTCTATTCCCCCAGGAGTACGGCTGTTTGTCGCCGTCGGCTTTTTGGGTGGATTTACCACCTTTTCCTCGTTTGCCTATGAAACCTTTCAACTGGCGGGACAAACTGACGGATGGACCGCCTTACTCAATTTTTTCGGCAATAATATTCTGGGCTTGGCCGGCGTACTGTTAGGAGTGCTGCTGGCTCAATGGCTGCAACAAGGAGGTTGATCATGGAAATTATTGGTTTAGCTAAAAAAGTAACCGTCTACATTGGCGAAAGCGACCGGTGGGGCCGCAAACCGCTGCATACCGCCATACTGGCCATGTTAAAAGAGGAAGACTGCGCCGGAGCAACCGTTACCCGCGCCATTTCCGGCTTTGGCGCAGCCAGCCGGATTCATACCGCCAGCATTGTTGACCTGTCGGCCGATCTGCCGCTGGTGATTGAGTGGGTCGACAACCCGGTCCGGATCAACCGGGTCATGCCCCGCCTGCGCGAGATGGTCGCCGAGGGATTGATTATCATTCAGGATGTCGAGGTAATTTCCTATAGCCGCCGCCAACTGCGCGAGTTGCCCGCCACGGCCCCTGTCCACGACGTTATGAGCCGCGAAGTCTACACCGCTCGGCCCCACATGCTGCTGGCCGAAGCTGTAGAATTATTGCTGGACAAAGTCTACCGCACGCTGCCGGTGGTAGATGAACAGGGACGCATTGTTGGTATTTTAACCGACGGCGACCTGCTGAAACGGGCCGGGCTGCTGGCCACCAGCGCCCAACAAGAACTAACCCAGGCTGAAATCAGAGAAGAACTAGCCCAAATCCGGCAATCCGGCCAGGTGGTGGGCCAGATGATGACGCCCAACCCGGTCACGGTCAGGCCCGATACCACTATCAGCCAAGCTGTCAATCTGATGGTGGAACATGAGGTAAAACGCCTGCCGGTGGTCGACGCCGGCGACAAACTGCTGGGTATGGTCAGCCGGATCAATGTCCTGCGGGCGCTGGCCGAACCGCCGATAGCCGAAACCTCGCGCCAGGCCCCACCACCCGGCCACTACGTGCGGGTAAGTCAGATGATGATGACCCATGTGCCCACGGTGCTGGCCAGTGCGCCGCTGGCCGAGGTGGTCGAATTATTGGTTAGCCACGCCCGGCGGCGGGTCGTTGTGGTTGACGACGCCCGGCGCGTCGTGGGCATCATCACTGATGGGGATTTGATTCAACGGGTCACCGAAACCGAACGGAGCGGTATTGTGCAACTGTTAACCCACCGCTTATCCCTGGGCCAATCGGATACCGTTCACCTGAGCCAGCATACGGCGGCTGAGGTGATGACCAGCCCGGTGATGACCGTTACACCGGACACCACCCTACTGGAAGCGCTGCGGCTGCTTTTATCACACCACATCAAACGGCTGCCGGTAGTGGATGCTGAGGGCCGGTTGGTCGGGCTGGTGGGCCGGGGCGGGGTATTGCAAGTTCTGAACCGAGAACTGGAGGGGTAACGGAACGAATGGCTACCCGCCAATCGGCTACTTTGCCAAGAGGTCATATAAAAAGTGGGCCATCGGCGCTGGCACCTCGGCCTGATTGGCCGCCTCCTTGAACAAGCTCGTGTCCTTTAAAGCAATCCACCCCATCGAAAAGTGTTCCGGGTCACGCGCGATATGCTGGCCGAAGTATTGAAAGGCCGGAATAGGGAACAAGGTCTGGGTAAACATCTCGACCACAGCCATAGGATCGATGCCGCTCTTTTGGGCCAGACTAAGTACCTCAGCCAGCGCCAGGACGGCGGTGAAACTGATGAAGTTGCCGCTCAGCTTGACCGTATTGGCCGCCCCCACCTCCTCGCCAAAGTCGAAGACGTATTCCCCCATCGCCTCAAGCAGAGGACGAACACGCTCCTTGGCCGGGGTCGGGCCGGACATGCATATTCTTAACTTCCGGGCCGCCGCCATGGGGGGCAGGCCAAAGACGGGCGCATCGACATAGTGGCTGCCATACTGAGCATGTAGGTCGGCCATTTTCTTCGATGTCGCCGGCGAGACGGTACTCATCGACAGGTGGATACCATCCTGGCCGAGCTGCTCCAAAAACCCGGCGCTCATCACCACCTCTTCCAGCGCGGCATCATCGGACACGATCGACACTACGATGCCGCCGGTCGCCGCTACTCCGCTGGGTTGGTCGGCAGCGGCAGCGCCTTGGGCGATCAACGGCTCGGTTTTGGCGGCGGTTCGATTATAGACGTTGAGGCGGTACCCGGCCTTGAGTAAATTAAGGGCCATCGGCTGGCCCATGTTGCCTAAGCCGATAAAGCCGATAGGTTGGTTCATAGGGTTTATTTCTCCTTGATTTACATGCTTGGCTTGAGTATACTCCCCTGATAATCCCCCTACCAGAGTGTCTTAATCATAGGTTTCTGACTACCAGGCTAAGGAGAGCGCCTAATGGATGAAAACGAACGCCGCCAGGCCCTGGCCGATTTTCTACGCAAGCGCCGGGCCGGGCTGACGCCGGCTGAAGTGGGTTTGCCGCCCGGCCTCCGGCGTCGAACGCCGGGGCTGCGCCGCGAGGAGGTGGCACAGTTGGCCCATATCGGCACGTCCTGGTATGTTTGGCTGGAGCAAGGCCGGGAGGTCAATCCCTCGGCGCAAGTGCTGGAAAGCCTGGCCCAAGCGCTCCGGCTCACGCCCAATGAACGGCGGCATCTCTTTGTGCTGGCCGGGCAGACGCTGCCCCCGCAGACAACTCCGGCGGAAGAGTGCGTCAGCCCGGTCCTCCACCACATGCTGGCCGATCTCAACCCCAGTCCGGCCTATGTCATCGGGCGACGCTGGGATTACCTGGCCTGGAACCAAGCGGCCGACGCGGTCTTTGCGATATCGGAAGCAACGGCTCCCTACGGCCGCAATCTGGTCTGGCGCTTCTTTATCGATCCGGCCATGCGCAGGCACTTTCCCAACTGGGAACAGATGGCGCGCGGCGTGTTAGCGGAGTTTCGTACGGCCAGTGTGCGCTATCCCGGCGATGCAGATTTCACGGACCTGATAGAGGCGCTCAAGCGCAGCAGCCCTGAATTTTGTCAGTGGTGGCCCCAACACGATGCGTCCCGCTCACTAGACGGCGACAAAACGCTGGATCATCCAACCCTGGGCCGGTTGGAGTTCGAGTTCGTTATCTTGCAGGTACTCAGCGACCCCGATGTCAAAGTCACTATCTTTACACCCAAAGTTATGACCCGCGCCAAATTGCAGCAGCACTTGGCCGGCATATTTGAATGATGATTGATGATTGATGATTGAGAAGTGGGAGGGTTCAAAAGTGATCGTCATGGGGTTTTTTGAGATTACATTGGTAAAGGCAGCGAAAACATGGTCGCTAATTTATTCAATGCGTTAGGCTTAAAAAAGCTGGGGGATTT
>JAGRCC010000155.1 GCA_020433785.1 Anaerolineae bacterium | reverse complement strand
ACCCAACTGGTCAGCGCAATGGCCAGCACCACCCGCGACAGCCCCGCCCCCAACACCGCCAAAATGCCGATAGCCAGCACCAGGCCGGGGATGGCCTGGAAGGTATCGGCCAGCCGCATGATGACGGTATCGAGCCGCCCGCCAAAGTAGCCGCTGATCGCGCCCAGACTAATGCCGATCACCCCGGCCAGCAGCATCGTCGCCAGCCCGACGGTCAACGAGATGCGCGCCCCGTAGATCATCCGGCTCAAGATATCGCGACCAATCTCGTCGGTGCCCATCGGATGGGCCGGGCTGGGCGGTTGGTAAAGCTGGTCGGCATTGGGTAAGTTCGGATCGTACGGGGCTAAGATCGGCGCCAGCAGGGCGATGACCACGATGGCAGCGACGATTAAGCCGCCGATCAACGTTTGCGGGTTGCGTACGAATTTGCCCCAAAAGGACAACGGGCGGCGCAGGTCGGTTTCGGCCTGTCGTAAGGCAGGGTGGGAGAGACGGTTACTCATGCCGAATCCGGGGGTCGAGATAGGGATAGGTCAGGTCGGTTAGTAGATTGGCCAGCACGATCGACAGCGACAGGATCAGCACTGCGGCCTGCACCACCGGAAAGTCGCGGTTGAAGATGCTTTGCACCAGCAGATGCCCTAGCCCCGGAATGCCAAAGACCTGCTCGATGATGACCGAACCGCCGACCAGATAGCCCAACTGCAACCCAACCAACGTCACAATCGGAATCAGCGTATTGCGCAGAGCATGGCCGGTCACCACCGCCCCTTCCGGCAGCCCCTTCGCCCGAGCCGTGCGCAGATAGTCGGCCGACAGCACTTCCAGCATCGCGCCGCGCACATAGCGGGTCATAAAGGACATCCGGGGAATAGCCAGCACGATCACCGGCAGCACATAGGCCGAGGCCGACTCGACACCGGAGGCCGGCAGCCAATCCAGCTTCAAGGCAAAGAGCAGAATAAACATCAAGCCGACCCAAAAAGGCGGAATCGACACGCCGCCCATCGCCAGCACCAGGCTGCCGTAATCGAGCCAACTGTTGCGTCGGAGGGCGACCAGAATGCCCAGCGGCAGCGCCACCAGATAAGCCACAATAAAGGCCGAGACGGTTAGCCGTAGGGTATAGGGCAGGGTCTGGGCGATCATCTGCATCACCGGCCGGCGGGTGACAAACGACTGGCCGAAATCGAGGCGAGCCACCTGAGCCAGAAAGCGGGCGTACTGTACCGGCAGCGGCTCAGTCAGCCCCAGAGCTTCCCGCAACGCCGCTTTTTCGCGTTCGGCATCCGGGCGCGGATCGCCGGCGTAGAGCATTTCCACGGGATCACCGGTCAGCCGCATAACCACAAAGACCACCGTGACGACCAGCCACATCGTGATCAACCCTTGCAGCAACCGCCAAATGATGATGCGTAGCAACCTGTGATGCCTCGTTTCGTAGAGAGCGACCAAATTCATTCGGTCGCTGATAAGGAAAACCTATTGATGAAAGGTTAAGAAAATAAACGGGTAACCAAAAAGCAAGTTTTGTCGCTCTGGTAAAGTTTCGTTGTACCGCTAAAAAGACTTCTGCCCCAGCCGCCGAATCGTTCGTACCGACCGCCGAACGGTCCGTACCGCGGCCGAACGGTTCGTACCGCCGCCGAACAGTCCGTACCGCCGCCGAACGGCCTGTACCGACCGCCGAACGGCCTGTACCGACCGCCGAACGGCCTGTACCGACCGCCGAACGGTTCGTACNNNGCCGAACGGTCCGTACCGCCGCCGAACGAGTCATCGAACCCGCCGTAGCTTATTCTTATTCAACCACCTCAGCCGAGCGGAGCCAGTAGAAGACATCGGTCGGCAGCGGCATCTCTTCGAGGCCGGTCAGCCGATCGCTGCGATAGGCCCGGACATCATCGTGGCTGTACAGGAAAACGGCGGCGGCGTCGTCATCGACGATGATCTGTTGAGCTTCGTTATAGATTTGGCGGCGTTTGGCCTGATCGGTGGTGGTTTGGCCCTCTTCCAACAAACTGCTCACGGTGTCGTTCTGATAGGCCGAGGCCGTACCTAAGATCCAATCCTTGTGGAAGACCCAATACATATGGTCGGGATCGACGATATTGCTGAAGCCGTACAGGGCCAGTTCGGATTGGCCGTCGCGCACTTCCTGGTAGTAAGCGCCCGCTTCCACCGTGAGCAGATCGACCTTGATGCCGACATCCTGCAAGTTGCGCTGGATCAATTGAGCTTCATTTTGCTGGTCGGGCGGCGCTTTTAGGGTCAAGGTAGTGTTGGCATCCCAACCGGCTTCTTTCAGCAAGGCTTTGGCCTGATCGGGATCGTAGTCGTAACAATTCACGTCCTTATTATAGAAGGAAGAGCGGGTAGACAGAGGGCCGCAGGTGCGTGTGACCACGCCGGGGAACAGCTTCATCAGCGACTCTTTGTCTACGGCGTAGGCAATGGCCTGGCGAACGCGCGCATCGGCCAGCGCCGGAACAGCCTCATTGAGCGTGATCATATCGTAGCCGTAGCCGGGGCTTTTGAGCACGGTAATGTTGTCCACCGTCTCCAGCCGCTCGATGTCGGTATCGGGCACACCCAGAATTAGATCGTACTCACCCGATTCGAGATTGATGATACGGGTGGCCTCTTCCTCGACCCACTTGAAGACCACCTCATCGATCTTGGGTGCGCCGCCCCAATAATCTTGATTGGCGGCCAGCACGATGTTAACGCCCGGTTCCCAGGACTTAAACTTGAACGGCCCGGTGCCGACGATATTCTCGGTCCAGACGCGGTTCTTCTCGACTTCAGTGCAGACCTCGCCGGTTGACTCGGCTGCCAGCCCTTGCTCGGTCATAGCGGTCTGGCAGTCGGCGTACCAATCGCCCAAAATGTGCTTGGGCATAATCCGCAGATTGAGAGCAATACTCTGCACCATAAAGTAGCCAACGGGATTGGCGGTGTAGACCCGGATGGTGTGGTCATCCACCACCTCGACCGGTTTGTCCTGATTGAGCCCAAACTCCTGAATCGGGCGCGGGCCGCGGGTCAAGGTCCAGGCCACATCCTCGGCGGTGAACGGCTCGCCGTCGTGCCAGGTGACGTCTTGGCGCAGCTTGAACTCATACGTCGTCGGGTCGATCTGCTCCCACGACTCGGCCAGGCCGGGGATCAGCTCGTCGGTGCGGGTATCGTGGTAGACCAGCGGCTCGAAAATCTGCCAGGCCACGGCAAAGGTGCCGGCGGTGTAGTTGTAGTTGCGCGGGTCCAAATTAGGCGGTTCGGTGCCCAGGCCGACCGTAATCGAGTTGGCGGGCGTTTCATCCGCCGCGTCCGATGACCCGCCACAAGCTGACAGCAGCGCGGCCACAGCTACACCGAGTAACACGATCAATACATATTTTTTTAATCTCAGCATTTAGTTCCCTCAATTCCTCTTGTTAAATCGCGATAATTGATGATATCAATTTCGGTGCGGTTTGTCTGTCCTATGATCCGAACAATCTTGTCATACAAACTGAACATTTTCTTCGGTTCTTTAATATCCTTGCGTTTGCCCCATTGGCCTTGTACAATTAGATTGTACAGGATATTGAAAGGGAGGCAATATGATTAGTATCGGCATAAGTGAATTTAGAGCCAATATGAATGGTATTCTTCAAAAAGTGCAACAAGGCGAGATTGTCATGCTGACCCTACGAGGCGCTGAAATTGCTCGGTTGGTCCCGCCCGATTTCGCTCGCCAGGCCGCCCGTCAGGAACTGGCGCAACTGCGCCAAACCGCAGTGGTGGGCGATGTGCTGTCGCCGGTGGATGACAATTGGGACGCCGCTGAATGATAGTGTTGGATACCCACGTGATCTTGTGGGATGCATTGACCCCGGAGCGCCTATCCGAGCTAGCTCGGGAGACGATTGTCCAGGCGAATGAAAGCGATGGCTTAATTATCTGCGATATATCACTGTGGGAAATTGCCAGGCTTCTGCAAAAGGGTCGAGTGCAAGTTAATGTTGACAGTCAAACCTTTATCAATCTCTTGCTGCAGGCAAATAAAAGTCGGGTGCTAGCCATCTCGCCGCAAATTGCTGTGCTGGCCGCTCAATTTCCGGCTGAAATCAACAAAGACCCGGCTGACCGCCTGATTGCCGCCACCGCTCTGGTCGAAAATGCTACTTTAATTACCGCCGATCGTAACCTACAAGCCGCCGGTTTGATCCCGACTTTATGGTGATTGATCCAACCACCATAAACGACGAATTTGGGATGGATAATTGGGTAGTTAGTTGGTTTAAAAGAGAGTAGCGGTGGTTATTAAGAGTGGGTCCTATTGTACCGATGTCAAGCTCGCTTGCCAAAGCGGGGAGGATTGAAGTGGAGTTTGGAATTGGTCCAAATAAAAAACACTCGATGGCAACACCGAGTGTTTGAAGATGGGCCCTGCAGGATTCGAACCTGCGACCGACCGGTTATGAGCCGGTTGCTCTAACCGCTGAGCTAAGGGCCCAATTATTAAAGAGAGCGGGCAGCGGGAATCGAACCCGCATAACTAGCTTGGAAGGCTAGGGCTTCACCATTAAGCTATGCCCGCATCAACCAGTCGGGGTGGACGGATTCGAACCGTCGGCCTCTTACTCCCAAAGCAAGCACTCTAACCGGGCTGAGCTACACCCCGTAACTCAGATAGGGATGATACCATAATCAGACTTAAAAATCAAGCATGAAACAGGCGTTTTGGGCTGCTGTCAGTTCTAAATCTAACGACCTGGTGACGGTCACTTTTGCGGGAACAGAGCCGTTGATTTTGTCGATCAAATAGGTGTTTTTGACCAAGTGACCGTCACCTTTAATCGGCGGGCTGCAAAAATGCTTGCCAATCTGCTAAAGCAAGGTATAATGAAATTGACCTCCGTGAGGACAGTGCCCATCAAAAGAGTGGAAGAGCGGAACGTGTTCGCTCTTTTTTTGTTTTTATGAAGTGCTCGTTATGACCAGCCCGATTATTCTATCCAAAATACAAATACCTCCCACGCGTCCGGATTTGATAGCCCGCGCTCGCTTAGTGGAGCGGCTTCAGGTCGGCCTTAATCGCAAACTCACCCTGGTGTCGGCTCCGGCCGGCTTTGGCAAAACCACGCTTATTAGCAGTTGGCTCGACTCGCTGGCCCAATCAAAACCGTCGCCGGCCGTGGCCTGGGTGTCGCTGGATGAAGGCGACAACGCTCCGGTGCGTTTTTGGACTTACGTGCTGGCCGCTTTGCATTCGGTTCAGCCGGAAGTCGGTCAAACAGCGCAGGACCTGTTGAACGGCTCCGAACTGCCTTCGTATGAAATTATTTTGACGGCTCTGCTGAATGATATTCAGGCCCGGCTGCTGGCCACCCAGCGCATTATCCTCATTTTAGACGATTACCACATCATCGACGATCAGACCATCCACGAATGGGTCACGTTTCTGTTGGATCATCTTCCCCCGCAGCTCCATTTGATCATCAGCAGCCGCAGCGATCCGCTTTTGCCCGTCGCTCGGCTGCGAGCGCGCAATCAGCTCACCGAACTGCGCACGGATGATCTGCGCTTTGTCCCGGCCGAGGCGGCGGCGTTTTTAAATCAGGCGATGGGGTTGCGGCTGTCTGCCGAAAATATATCGGCTTTAGAGGTGCGCACTGAAGGCTGGATCGCCGGGCTGCAGTTGGCGGCGCTATCGCTGCAAGGCCGAGAGGATATCGAGGGCTTCATCGCCAATTTCACCGGCAGCCATCAATATGTGCTGGATTATCTGGTTCAGGAGGTGTTTGAGCAGCAGCCTCAGGCCGTGCAGCGCTTTCTACTGCAAACCAGTATTCTCGATCGGCTCAGCGGACCATTGTGCGATGCCGTCACCGGCGAGGCTAATGGGCAAGCGATGTTGGAGCATCTGGCAGCCGCCAATTTGTTTGTCAGGTCTCTGGATGATCGGCGAGCGTGGTATCGCTACCACCGCCTGTTTTTGGACCTGCTTCGCCACAAATTACAGCAAACCGGCATCGATGTCGATGAACTCAACCGGCGCGCTTCCCATTGGTACGAGCAAGAGGACAGCCCCGATCAGGCGATTTATTACGCTCTGGCGGCCCACGATTACGATCGCGCCGGTGACCTGATCGTGCAAAATATTAAAGACATATTTATCCAGGGCAAAAAGGCGCTCCTGCTGACTTGGCTGGAAACGATGCCGCCGGCTTGGTTCGATGCCCAGCCGTTGGTCAGCTTGGTTTATGCCTGGGTCCTGTTTGTCAACGGTAAGTTTGAGGCCAGCAAGCAGCGGTTGGCCCAGGCCGAGGCCCAAATACTGCCCCAGGGCGAAGCGGGTGAATATAATGAGGCCTATGTCTCACAGCATCAAGCGGTACCGTTTGCTGTGCTCAATATCAAAGGGGTGCTCTTAACGCTTAAGGGGCAATTGAGCGTGATGCAAGGCGAAACTCAGCAGGGCATAGAGCTGCTGGAAGCCGGGCTGAATGGGCTGCGTAACGAGCCGTCGGGCCTGAAGAGTTTTGTTATTCATCAATTACGGTTGGCCTACTGGATCAACGGCGATTTCGATGCGGCTGAAAATATCGTCCACCGTTTCCATGTCGAGAATTCCGTGGCGGGCGATACGGCCACCATCATCGCCTTATTAAATCAGGCCGAACGCCACTTCCTGCGCGGCCAGCTCAAACAGGCGGCGGTGTTATACCAACGCTTGCTGCAAGTCCTTAACCACCAAGAACGTGAAGCCTTTTTCCCTTCGGCTTTAGCTCATGCCGATTTAGCCATGATTTTGTATGAGTGGAACGATCTCGATGGGGCCGAATATCACGCCCGAAAAGGCATCGAGTTTGGCAGCCGGGCTCTGGGGACGGTGCGGGCGATTGCCGCCGGTTATTTCGGCTTAATTCAAGCGCTGCGGGCCAAAGACGACCTGGCCGAAGCAGCGCGCATGGCCGACGAAATGGACGGGCTATTACAAGAAGTCGATCTGGGTTTCCACCTCCCCATTTCCAACGTGCTGCGGATCCCGTTGTGGATTGCGCAGAATGATTTAGATACCATGCGTCAAGTGCTGCCCACCTATCAAACGACCGCCTTATCACAATTAGCCTCTAAGGTTTCCAAGCTCACCTCCCTTGTGGCTCGGCGACACCTGGCTCTGAATGAATTCGATGAAGTCGCGGTTATGGCTTCCAACCTTCTCCTCGCCGACGACCAGAATATCGATGACCACATCAATGGCCGGGTTTTATTGGCGTTGGTCCATCAAGCTCAAGGCGACCGCGCTCAGGCGCTCAGCGATTTAACCGAGGCCCTAGCCCTGGCCGAACCCGAAGGCTACATCCGCACCTTTGTTGATTTTGGCCCGCCGATGACGGCGCTGCTGCACGATCTGCTGACGACCTTCCGGCCCAATGAGTGCGACCAACGACCCACCGCCGACTATATTCACACCCTGCTCAAAACAGCCCAACCTGCGGCTGCCGCCCCTCACGATGTTCCTCGGCTGGGCGCTGCGACGTCACCCCTCATCGAGCCGCTCACCGACCGGGAGATGGACGTCTTGCAGCTCCTGGCCAAAGGCTACTCCAACCGCGAAATTGCCGGCGAACTGATTATCACACCCGGCACAGTCAAGATCCATACCTCGCACATCTATGGCAAGCTCGATGTGTCCAACCGGACCCAGGCGGTCACCAAAGCCAGGGCGCTAGGGATTTTGCTCACCGCCTAGAAAATATCCCCTGTCCGTATTACCTTTATCCAACCAAATATTACCCCCTATATACCATTTGGGAGATGCGGCTATACCC
>JAGRCC010001154.1 GCA_020433785.1 Anaerolineae bacterium | reverse complement strand
TTTTACAATAAGGAAGACCTGTGGCAGATACCTCGAGAGAATTTCGCCGGAGAAACCGTCTTTGTCGAGCCTTATTATGTGATGTTAAAACTGCCCGGCGCGGACGAAACTGAATTTGTTTTGATCCAACCCTTCACGCCGAACAATAAAGATAACCTCATCGGCTGGATGGCGGCCCGCTCGGATGGTGAGAATTACGGACAATTGGTGACGTATCGTTTTCCGAAGCAGGAGCTGATTTTCGGCCCGCTGCAAATCGAAGGGCGGATTGATCAAGACCCGGAAATTTCGTCACAGATTACGCTGTGGGATCAGGGTGGATCGCAGGTGATCAGGGGTAACTTACTGGTACTTCCTATTGATAACGCGCTTCTATATGTGGAACCCCTTTATCTACAGGCTGAAAACGGGCAGATCCCGGAGTTAAAACGGGTTATTTTGGCCTCAGGCGACAAAATTGTGATGCGCACTACGTTGTCTGAGGCCTTGGTCGCTTTATTCGAAGGATTAGATGAAGAGGAGTTACCGACGACCGCAACCAGCACCACCTCTGGCGGTGGAACTGTATCGAATGAGGCCGCTCCATCTAACGATTCTTCGACGTCCAGTACGTCTGGTCAGGTCAATTTAGCGGATAAAAACATTGCCGAATTAGCGCAAATGGCGTCAGATCACTACGAAGCGGCTCGACAGGCGCTGCGTCAGGGGGACTGGACCACTTATGGCCGAGAACTTGACCAAATGGAGGCCGTACTGAACACGTTGGTGCAGCTAACCAGTCAACAACAACCCTAGTTTTTCGATCCGTTTAGCTGTTTTTGTATCCGAAAAACACCTTCCCAAGCGGATGAGCGATACGTACCGGCCAAATCATTTTCTGTGACCAACCGGTATGCTAGTTCGGCCTCCGTCAGTCGACCCTGGGACTCCAAAAATCGGGCTAAATGATATCGAGCACTCATCAGCTTTGGATCGAGCTCGATGGCTTGACGCAGGTTTGTTTCGGCTTGATCTAAATCACCCGCTAGAAATTGCATCCATCCTAATAGATCGTAAGCTTCGGAATTGTCTTCATCCACTTCAACAAATGCCTCGGCTGCGGGAATCCCCGCTTCATTAAGGCGATAGCTGTGGTCCGCGTAGAATTTAACCTGTAGGGTTTGGATTTGGTGATCGTCCGGCGCGGCTTCTACTGCCGCCATATATTGGGCTTCGGCGCTCGCTAAATTGCCTTGATCCGTCTTGACCCGGGCTAATTCAACATAAATGCCCGGATTTTTTGGGTCCAACAATACGGCTCTTTGCAGCGCATCCTCAGCCACATTTAATGCCCCTTTTTGCCGTAAATAGATCCCCTGAAAATAAGCCGGAAGCGCTGAGGCCGGATCGAGCGCTTCAGCTTGGCGAAATGTCTCGATGGCCGGATGGCCGTACTGGGCCAGAGCGTGACCTAGAAAAGCAAGGCTCTTAGCTTTGTCTTGATCGGTTTGGTTCTCCGCTTGACTCGCTATCTGAAGAGCGTGAATTGCCAGCGGCCATAGCTCAGCCTGAACCAGCGCGATACCCTCGGATTGGGCAATCGCCGCTTGAGGGGCATCACTGCCAAACAGCTTAAGAATGGCGTTTAGATAGTCTCGTCGAGCGACGAGATTGTCCGAAATATCGGGCGGCATAGCTGCTAAATATGCTCTAGCTTTGGTTATGTCTGTTGGCATCACCAGGCTAGCTAAATACCACTGAGCCTCGGCATCCGGGGAATGGGATAGTTGTTCCAAAAAGGCGTCATGGGCCGCATCAAATTCTAACCGGGCCAAATAGGCGCGTCCTAATCCGGTAAAAACACCGAGAAGATCAGGGGCAGTCTCGCTCACCTTTTGCCAGAGTGATAGCGCCTTGAGCGAGTTACCTTGGTTCAGATAGGTCTCCGCCAAGCCGACTGTAGCCACCGGATTCTCTAAATCTCGGGCCAGGGCACGGTTGAACGCATCTTCAGCCAGGTTATTCTGCTGTCGATGCAGGTAAAGTTGGCCAAGTTGCATTAAAGGGATAGGTGATTCACTGTGAGCCTCAGCGGCCTGTTCTAAAACGTCAACTGCCTCACTGTAGTGTTCCTGGTGGATAAAGGCCGTTGCCTGACTAAGAAAATTTTGAAGCGGTTCAGGTGTAGGGGTAGACTCGACCGTCTGGCAAGCCAAAAAGACCAGACTGGCTAAAATGAGAAACCCTAGATTTTTCCCAAATCTGTGAAGGAATGTTTTGGACATAACAAAATGACATTTGACTACGTTTTGGGAAATTATAGCACAAAACAGACTCAGATCGGGCATGCGGTATAAAAAAACCTGGAAACGGAGCGTCTCCAGGTTTTTTATGAATATAGAGAAAGTGAGGTCTATTTTACGGCCAGGGCAAAGATCCCTAACGTAGTAGTTTCAACGGTAATACTATTCTCTCCCCGATCGACTTGGTAACCGAGTTCTTCGACATCGACCCATTTGCCGTCAATTAAAGTCACAATCGTTAGTGTGTTGTCACTCGTTTGGTTTAGGTATTCGCTGGGGTCAAATTCGATGGTAACGGGTCGGCTTAGGAAAGCCATATGATATTTCTCTGCCAGAGATGATGCGTTATAGTTGATGCGATACACGCCTATGTGAACTGGCGCGCCAAGTAGTTCGAACGCCTCGCTATCGGGGGTGGCTGGAAAAGTTGACATTTCAAAATGATCGCCGACCTCAACCGAGCCGGCAGGCACGCGCAATTTGAAGTCATCGCGCAGCGGTGTTGCCAGCGTCGTTGTGCCGAACTCATCAACCTCTTGAGTCAAATTTGGGCTGTCATCGAAACCCAGTGCAAACAACGTATTCCCATTTTCTTGCCAGGGCGTCATCGACATCAGCATGCCGGTAACCACGTTGTTGAAAATATCGACCTGCCCGCCCAATTTGATCCAACTTTGGCTGGCCGGATCGTACATCCATAGCCTGATTCGATTCTCTTGATCGCCACTCAAGCCCAAATCCTGGTAGGGAGCGTTGATCAAAATCGGTTGGCCAAATTCTGTAACCGCCCCCCCCTCGACGGCTCGACGCCATACCGCAAAAAAGAAGTAAGGTGAATTGCCGCTGGTAGGCACGAGACTGC
>JAGRCC010000154.1 GCA_020433785.1 Anaerolineae bacterium | reverse complement strand
AAAGCGCCGGTGAGTTGGCCCAAGCATTACACGACGCGGTTGGCTTGCAACCAGGCGATACCCTCAACAAAAATCCCCTTAAACCGATTGCCCCGCCACCCCAAATCAATGATGAACTCGATCCTCAAACCGGCAGTTTTACCCCGGTGGGTCTACCCCAAACGCCGGAGCCGGTCGCCAATGAATCGGCGCTGCCGCCGCCAGCCTCGGAACCGGTCACGCTGCCGCCAGCCTCGGAACCAGTCGCGCCGCCGCCGGATCGAGCGATGTCGCCGCTGCTGATGGCCGGCCTGGGGCTGGTGGTGGTGGTGGCTGTGGCCGGGCTGGGCTTTTTGTGGCTCAACAGCGCGGCTGACCCGGCCGCGATGGCGCAGCGTTCGGCGACCGCGACTCAGCCACCGGAACCAACGACTGAGGTCATTGCGCTGGTCGATACCGGAGCCACCGCCACGGCCGCGTGGCCGGCTCAAGACGATGACCGGGACGGCCTGACCAACAGTGAAGAGCAGACGCTCGGCACCGCGCCCGATCAACGCGACACGGACCGGGACGACATCGACGATTTTGAAGAGATCCATCAATTTAAGACCAATCCGCTTCAGGAAGATAGCGATGGCGACAGCCTGCCCGACGGGCTGGAAATACACCAAGGATTAGACCCTCTCAGCGGCGATACCGACGGCGACGGCTTGCTCGACGCCAGTGACCCCTACCCCCGCCAAGCGCCCACCGCCACGCCGCCGCCAACAGCTACCGCAATCTCCACCGCCACGCCGTCCCCAACGGCCACCCCAATCCCACCGCCCCCAACGGCCACCGCAACCCCACTGCCCAGCCCCACCACGGAACCAACCGCAGCCGCGACCGACAGCCCGCCGGTCGCTCAACCCGCCCGAAATTTGGCCGGCCCGGCCCCTCCCGGCGTTTTTCAGGACTTTGAGACCGGCGGCGTCTGGCGGCGGGGCGATCAAACCAACGGCGACTTCTCAAGCTCGACCAGCCAGAGTCACAGCGGCGACTATGCCGGCCAATTGGATTATGATTTTGCCTCACCCGGCAACGATTTTGTGGTCTTTTTACAGAGCCGCGCCCTGGCCGGTGAGCCGACTGCTCTAACGGCCTGGGTTTACGGCGATGGCGCCGACCATTTCCTCAACGCCTGGATCGAAGACAGCGCCGGTCAAACCTGGGCGATGACCTTCGGGCGGGTAAGCCACACCGGCTGGCAGCAGATGACGGCCTATCTCGACCCGGCCCAACCCTGGCCCAGCGGCCCCATCGATGGCCCCGATAACGGCGTTATCGATTACCCCATCCGCTTTCAAGCCCTGGCTTTAGATGACGGCAACGACACTTTTCAAGGACAGGGGACGATCTACATTGATGATCTGGCCAGCCAGTTGATTACGGACAGTGACTAAGGCTCAAACGGTATCGTCCTCGTAATCAAGCCCTGTTATTTGCCTCAAAGCTTACCCGAATTTAGAATGGAGACGGTCAGGGAGTTTGTGGAGTTTATAGAGTTTGTGGAGTTTAGCAAGTGAGTATTCTTTGCTGCGGTTTTGTTTGGCCACGGTGGAGGCCGAACTCCCCTAGAAATAGGCGTTAAGCCGCCATAGGCCCCCTTGAAAGTACAGATTTGGAGCATCAAAGCTCTGCTTTGGTCTGGCAAAGCAAGCTTTGTCGCTCCAGTTTTATTATCAAAGGAGAATGATAATGGAGAAAATGACCCAAGCAGAGGTTAAAGAGTTTCTGCTGGAAGTTCCGCGTACGGCCAAAATTGCCACAGTACGCGAGGATGGCCGACCGCACGTGGCGCCGATCTGGTTTGATGTGGACGGTGACGAGATAATCTTCACCACCTGGCACGAGTCGATCAAGGCGGCCAATCTCACTCGCGACGGGCGGGTCTGTTTGTGCATCGATGATGAGGTGCCGCCGTTTGCCTACGTTATTATAGAAGGCGATGTAGCCATTAGCGAGGATTTGGATGAGCTGCGGCATTGGGCCACCCGGATTGCCGGTCGCTATATGGGGCCGGCTTTGGCTGAAGCTTACGGCAAACGCAACGGTGTCAAAGGCGAACTGCTGGTACGCGTCACCCCGACGAATATCATTGCCCAAAAGAACATTGCGGCGTAGCCAGCTTGCCAGTGGTCAGCCTTTAGCTATCAGCTTTCTGATTAACACCGATTTTAGTTGGCGGCCAACTGAACCGTAAACGCTGTACCTTGGCCTATCTTGCTATCGACTCTGATAGTCCCGCCATGGCTGCGGGCCACGCTCATAGCGATGGCCAGGCCCAGGCCGGCGCCATTGGTACTCCGTGCGGCATCGACCCGATAGAAGCGGTCGAAGATATGGGATAGGTGTTCGGGAGCAATGCCGACGCCGGTATCGGCAACGGTGACCTTAATGAAGCCGTTGGCGGTAGCGCCGGCCGTTACGTCGATTTGCCCCTGCTCGGTATAGTTAATGGCGTTGGCGATCAGGTTGACGAACAGGCGGATGAGGGCGTCGCTGTCGCCGGCAATGGACAGATCGGCAGGGACGGTGGTGGTTAAACTTAGTTGTTTTTCCTCAGCCAGTACCCGCAGCGAGTCGGTCACATCAACCAGGATAGTGGATAGATCAACGGGCTCTCTAACAGAGGGCCGGGCGGGGGTGTCGCTGTGGGTAATCTGCAACAATCCTTCGACCAGCGTACGCAACCGACCGGTCTCCTCGCTCAAATCGACCAGCACCCGCTCGTATTCCGTGGGGGTGCGGGGTCGAGTCAAGGTGCTGCTGATGATGGTCATCATCGCGGTGAGTGGGGTGCGCAGTTCGTGCGAGGCATCGGCGGTGAAGCGGCGTTCGCGTTGAAAGGCGCCCTCCAGCCGGTCCAGCATCGAGTCGAACGTGGCAGCCAGCCGCCCGGCTTCATCATCGGTGGGGGGCAGGTTAAGCCGGGCCGATAAATCCTCGGCCGAGATTTGCCGGGCCGTTTGGGTGATTTGATCGATAGGGGTCAGGGCTCGGGCCGCCAAAAAGTAGCCGCCCAGGCCGGCCACGGCCACCAACAGCGGCCCGCCAATCAGCAGGGTAACCAGCAGTTGGTTGAGCGTTTGCCTGACGCCGCTCAGGTTTTGAGCCACTTGAACCACGCCGACCCATTCGTCATTTTGAAAAACAGGCACGGTGTAAACGCGTACCGGCTGCCGAGTCAGCGGATCGGGGGTGGTGGTGAAGGCGCCGGTCGGATCGGTGGGGGGCGCATCGGCTTGGGGCGGGGGCAGGGCGCGATAGGGACCATACGCCTGGCGAATTTCTCCGGCCCGGTTGACCAGGCGGAAAGAGAAGCCGTATTCATTGAGCGGCGTATTGGGAATATCCTCCAGCAGTTCCTCGACTGCAACGAAGTCACCGCCGGCCACATCCACTTCGGCGGTGATCTGGGTGGCGACCAGCCGCAGCGCATCATCGACCGAGCCGGTCAAACTGCGAGCCATGCGCAGGTAAACAAAGCTGCTAAAGAGAACCAGCGCCGCTAACAGCAGCCCCGCCGTCCACAGCGCAAATCGCCCTCGCAGCGTTCTCAACAACGACATTAAGTCCCATCCTGCGCCGACAGTCGATAACCGGCCCCCCGCACGGTAAAGATCAACTTCCGCTCAAACGGATCATCGATCTTACGGCGCAGGTTACGGATGTAGACATCGACCACGTTGG
>JAGRCC010001153.1 GCA_020433785.1 Anaerolineae bacterium | reverse complement strand
GCCGCCCCAGCGCCGCAGCGGCAGATCGATTTCAGCCGCGAAAGCCGGTTTGGCATAATTGAGGCCGTAGATGTAAGGGCTAATCGATTGGCGATTGGCCGCCGCATTGACCGTGAGATCAATCGCTGTCGCCGCCACCGGCCCGCTCTCAACCGGCCCTGCCGCAGCAAGCCTTATTGGTCTCGAGACGGAACCGATCAACGCCACTCCCATCACAACTACCAGGATAGGGAAAAAACGGTGACGAGTCATAATATCTCACCGCCCTTCCCTAAATCCGGGGATGAGCCCGCCTGTGATGACGATACCAACCGCATAGAGAGTCAAAAACCAAAGACGAAACCGATTGTTTTTCATAAGGTTCCTCGATTCAATACAGAAGGGTGTTCAATTCTTAAAATGTACATTTCACTCCTCACCTTTCAACTAAACTTATCAGAACTGCCTGACGATCATCTGGTCTGATAAAGTTGAGAAACGGATGTTGCCATCAGGAAAACAAAAAGCCGCTAACTGGCTGTCAGCGGCTCCTGTGATGGGCACGGTGTGTCTCGGCAGCGAGTGCAGTGACTGGCACCCTAAAAACGCTATTAACTAAGCCCCAATTGTTCTTTCACATCTTTCATCGAGACTCGTTTGGCCTCACTTCGACGTTCGGCCAAAAATGTCATCAAGGCCTTATTCGCTGACGTGGACTCGACTTCTTGCTCAAAATCATCACTATCCCCAACATCAAACCCCTGCCAATCCTCAAGCGACAATAATACAAACTGTTGTCCATCTGTTGTTTGCAGAATTAAACCTTCCTCTTGGACGGCCATAAGTAAGTCAAAAAGGAATTTCTGTTCTGCCGGAACTGTGACTACTTTCATAATTCCCTCCGTTTACCGCGTACAAATAACTGATTACCTCTTTTGAAACCAACTGCCTCAATACTGACAATTTGAACATCAAGCTCTACATTGTAAAACACGCGATACTTACCAATCCGTAGTTCCCACTCAGCCACATCATTGGGACGTATCTGAAAACGATTTTGTATTTCAACAGTTGGCTCATGTTTGAGTTGGGTCTCAATGTTCGAGATGATGATCTGTTGCTCGAATTTTCTGAATGATTTGAGGTCTTCAATCGCTTCTGGTGTAAATTCGATTTCGTACATATAAGATATTATCACTTATTTTGTATTTGGTGACAAAATCAACAGCAATTCTCAGTATAGCGACAAGGTGACGGTCACTTGGTCAAAAACACCCATCTGATTGACGAAATCAACATCTTGAATTCCAATCCTAAAAAATGACGGTCACGTTTTGATGCCGTCACGTCCTAATATATCATAAGAAATCATTGATTGATACGCCAAAATAATAACATAGGACCAACAGCGAGGTGATAATGAAAGCATCGGTTTATATTGCCACCAGTCTGGACGGCTTTATCGCCAGGCCCGATGGTGGGCTCGATTGGCTGCCGGGAATAGGGGACGAAGACACCGGGGGCGAGGATTATGGCTACCAGGCCTTTATGGATTCGGTCGATGCCTTGGTGATGGGCCGCAATACCTTTGAGATCGTACTGGGCTTTGGCGGCGAGTGGCATTACGGTCAGAAACGGGTGTTTGTCCTGAGCCGCCGGCCGGTCGATATTCCCGATCACATCGCCGGCTCGGTCGAGTGGCTAACCGGCTCACCCCGCGAGGTGATCGACCAACTGGCGGAACGGGGGCTAACCCATCTCTATGTGGATGGCGGCCTAACCATTCAAGGCTTTCTAGTAGAAGGGCTGATTCAGCAATTGATTATCACCCGCATCCCAGTCTTGATCGGCCAGGGCATCCCCCTGTTCGGCCCCGTGCCCCACGATATCAAGCTGCGTCACATCGAAACCCAGTCGTTTGCCAACGGTTTGGTGCAGAGCCGGTATGAAGTGGTTGGGGAGTAGCATCTCAATAGTCTGAGGTAACGTTAGAAGCCCACTTTGATCCGTTGGAGCGACAAAGTTTGCTTTTTTTGATATAATATCTGTCAATGACTCTGTGATCATAAAGGTGATGAATATGAACGCCGTAACTATAACTGAAGCTAAAGCAAAGTTGGAGCAGATCATCGAGCAAGTCATTGCTGATGTGGAACCCACCATTATTAGCACGGACACCGGACAGCAGATTGTGCTCTTGCCGCTCGATGAATTCAACGCCTGGAAAGAGACCCTCTATTTACTGTCCAATCCTTTTAATGCCGAACACCTGCGTCAATCGATTATTGAAGCAAAAACCGGCAAGACCGTAGAACAAGAACTCCTTGAAGTATGAAATTAAGGCGCGCGAGGCTAAAGCCATCGCCCTAAAAGAGCGAAGGACGCTAAAGCGCCCTTAAATAGCGCATTCCTGGCCCGAAGGGGCTTTGTTCTCTTAGCACGGGTCTTTTGTAAATCAACAAATTAATCCAGGAATAACAAAGCAAGCTTTGTTGCTCCGACACATTTACCGATTAATTTCTAAAACCGCAATAGGCCCGTGCTGCGGGGGACAGCCCGTTTGTACGCCGCTTAAATTCTTGATCTGTATAAACCGTTACCACGAGCTAACGGTGGTTGAAAAGTTGGTCAATGGCCAATCGACGTCCTGAACACTCACCAAAACATCTCTCGACCGTCGAATATGCGGGAATCGACAGCCGAAAAATTCGGCAATAACCGATCAACGCCCTAAAAAGTCGTCGCAATATTCGGCGGCTATCGAAAACGCTAGAATTGAGGGCCGCAAGATTTGGCGACGGTCAAAAACGCT
>JAGRCC010001152.1 GCA_020433785.1 Anaerolineae bacterium | reverse complement strand
TTGGCATGAATCTTCAAGCCGACCAGCCCATAGGCCACGTGAACCCCGGCCTGCTCCAACATATGCCCCCACTCAATATTATTGGCTTCGTCAAAGCGAGCTTTGACCTCCACCAACACCGCAACCTGTTTTCCTCTTTCGGCGGCCTTCACCAAGGCTTTGACAATGGGCGACTCATCGGATGTACGGTACAGGGTCTGTTTAATGGCTAAGACCTTTTCATCGTTAGCGGCTTCTTCCACCAGCCGTTGGATGGTCGTGGCAAATGAATCGTAGGGATGGTGCACTAAAATATCGCCTCGACGAATGATCGCGAAAACATCCTCATTGGAGGTTTCGTCATCGTCTAATGCGACAAACGGCTTGGGGTTGATCGGCTCCCACGGCTCATACTTAAGCTCAGGAAAATCTAAATTGGCAATATCAAAGCAGGCGGTTAAATCAACAAGGCCATCAACCTCGTAGATATCAGCCTCTTTTAAACCCAATTCGCGGGTGAGTAGATCGCGCACCACAGACGGCGCTTGGGTTTCAATCTCCAAGCGGACCACCGGCGCAAACCGCCGCTCGCGCAGTTCTTCCGAAATCATCGACAGCAGGTCTAGGGCTTCCTCTTCGTCGCGGCGCAAATCGGCATTGCGAGTGATGCGGAAGGGGTAGGCACCTAGAATTTCCATTCCGGGAAAGAGGTCGCCTATATGTTCCTTGATCAACTGTTCAACCGGTAAAAAACAGCCTCTTTTATCGGGGTCGTCGCTATGGATAGGCAGCCACCGGCCCAGATTTGTCGGCATCTTCAACCGCGCAAAATGCTTTTTCTTCTGCTTACGGTCTTGCAAAATAATGGCTAATGATAGACTCAAGTTGGAAAGAAACGGAAATGGTCGTCCGGGATCGACCGCCAACGGGGTCAGAATAGGGTAAATCTGATTTTGGAAATAGTCATACATGTCCTGGCGTTGTTGGTCGTTTAAATCATCATAATTATAAATATGAATACCGGCTTGTTGGCGCAAGGCCGGCTTCAAATCTTTTTCCCAAAAATCAGTCAATGCCCGATGCATGACCAAAGAAGCTTGGGCAATCATCGACAACTGCTCGGATGGGGTTCGGCCATCAGGTGAAAGATCATGGACGCCCGCCGCCTCCTGACGCTTGAGACCGCCCACCCGCTTTTGGATAAACTCGTCTAAATTGCTGGCGGTGATAGCCACAAAGCGAACGCGCTCCAGCAGGGGCGTGCGTTCATCGAGCGCCAGGTACAGCACTCGCCAATTAAAATCGATCCAGCCCAATTCCCGATTGAAATAGAGGGCCGGATGTTTTAGATCGGCCTCAGGCGGAACATCCTGAGGGATGACCGCTCGTGGGACGGATACAACCGTCTGCTCAGCTTCATTGCCTACCTCTAAGTCAACCGGCTGTTTTAACCCGCTGCCGCCATTTGCCCTAGGTTGACTTGATTGCGCCGCAGATACCGCTTCCGGCTTGTTATCCAACACAGCATCGGCCATGTCATCATCTCCATTAATGTCAATAGATTTTAGATAGGGGGACTGTTATAATAACAAACATCTGCCGTATTTCAAAAAGTTCAGGTAAAGAAATTAGCTGATAGCTTTATTTAAGGCCTCCAGCAGAGACTGCTGTTCCTTTGACCCTAATCCTCGAGCTGCGGCCGCCTGGATAATGGGCTCCCAACTCGGAACCGGGTTATCCTGCCAGGGAATACCAAACTGCTCGAATACGGCGGCGGTCTCCGGCCACTCGTCCACAACCAACCGCACCGCCATAAAGCCCTGGATGCCGCTGAGGGTCGATGCCTGGTCATCCCCCACATCATTTTTACGCTTACTTTTCTCGACCTTAACCTCAGTAGTTTCAGACGCTACGCCTAACAAGCGGGCCATATTCTCACCCATAATCGCCGCATAAACGTCATCCGCTAACCCCAACGCCTCAATCTGCGTTAGAAACGGTCGAAAATCCGGCTCCGACTGCTGGCGGGGGCAAATCAACAGCGGATAATCTGAGCCATACA
>JAGRCC010001151.1 GCA_020433785.1 Anaerolineae bacterium | reverse complement strand
CGTTGATGACGCTCATGGCCAATTACAAATTGGACCACGGTCGCCGCATTCTGATCTTCGAGTCGATCCCCAACCCATAAGATGAAAGCGCGTCAAGTTTTTAATCTATGCCCAAACTAACCCCCTGGACCAAACATTGGCTCATCCTGGCCGGCTACGCCGCGCTAGCCATTGGCCTAACCCATCCGATGTTTTGGAACATCACCCGGGGGGCCTATGGTCAGGCAGGCAAGGATGTACTGCATTACGTGTGGCAGTTGTGGTGGGCCAAGCAAGCCCTGCTAACGCTGCACCAACTGCCCTCGCACGTAACGAGCTTGGGCTGGCCCGACGGCATCTACCACCCGCTGCTGTTTGTCAATCCCTACATTGATTTGCTTGGCCTGCCCATCACCCTGATCAGCAGTTCGTCAACCACCTACAATTTTCACGTATTGCTGTCGTTTACGCTGAGCGGCTTTACCGCTTATCTGCTCGGCTATAACCTGACCGGTCATCGGGCCGCCGGTTTTGTGGCGGGGCTGATTTTTGCGTTCACGGCGCATCGCTGGGCGCACGCCTACACCGGCCATCTGTATCACATTACCATCTACTGGGGGCCGCTGTTTGCCTGGGCCTTGTGGCGATTTCTACGAACCCCCAACCGCAAATGGGGGCTGTGGCTGGGCCTGACCGCCAGCTTTTTAGCCCTAACCCACGTGATGCACACCGCCTATTGGCTGCTGCCGGTGACCTTGGTGTTATTCATTTGGGGTTGGCGAACCTACAGCCCGGCCCAACCAGGTTGGTGGCCGGCGGTGATCAAGGGCGGCCTATGGAGCCTGCTGCCCTTTGCGTTGGCCGTCGGCCCTTTTTATACCTACTTTTTTGTCACACTAGGCCAAACCGAGGGCGACCTGGAAGCCGGCGGCATCGTCGGCAACTCGACCGACCTGTTGGCGTATCTCACTCCCTCCTGGACCAACCCCATCCTGTCTACCTACCATCTTATCCCGACCGCTATGGCGCAGTATTTACCCCCGGTCGATCTGGATGAAAATGTCACCTATATCGGGCTGGCCGCACTGATTCTGGCCGCTATTGGCTTTTTCACTATCCCGAAAACCAGCCGCCGCCCCTGGTTTTGGCTGATCATCGTCACCGGTATTCTGGCCTTGGGGCCGTTCCTCAAGTTCGGCGGCGAGCTCCTCACCTACACCGTCGGCGAGTCGCAAAGCTATGTTCTGATGCCCTACGCTGTACTGGCAAAAATCCCGCCGCTCTCCTGGGGTCGAACCACCGGTCGCCTGACTCAAACCCTGATGCTGGGCGTCAGCATGTTGAGCGCCTACGGCGTCGTCTACTTGCTCACCCGCCCCTCCCGCCACCTGCTGACCGTCGCGGTGGTTGGGTTGGCCGCCTGGTTTGTGGCCGAGTCGCTGGTGGCATTTCCCTTTACCCGCGCCACCCCGACCGTCAGCCCCTATTATTTTCAATTACAAGCCGATTCAACCGTTCCCGCCGGCGGCATGCTCGATCTGCCGCTGCGCAATAAGGAAGAAGTCAATCTGGCCATGTTCAACCAAACCTTCCATCGCATGCCGATGGTCGGCGGCTATATTCATCGCCGCTTCCGAAAAGTGGAATGGGGTGAGCATTTCGCCGATCTGCTCTTTCGTCCCGCCACCGCTATCCCGGCCTTCACCTCACCCACCGATACCGACCGGCTGGCCACGCTCAACGCTTTGGGGCTTTCCCGAGTGGTGCTGCATAAAGATATGGCCAACAATGCCCTTGACGAGGAGCAAACCACCTTCCTCGATCACCTGCTCGGCCCAGCTATCTACGACGATGACCTGATCACCGTCTACCAAGTGCCACCCGGCGAACCCAGACAGCACCCTATCGTCTTTGCCCGCGCCTCCAATTGGACCCAAGACGGCCTGTTCCCTGAGTCCAACTCGCCCCGCCACGTCTATGTTTACGTGCCGCAGCCCACCTACCTATCCTGGACGCTGACCGTGACGCCCATGGCCGGCCCCACGGTGATGTCGCTTGACACGGAAGTTCTACCGCGCGATCAGATCATGGTTGCCCGGCCCGGCCAATACACTACCCTCACCCGGCCCGTTGCGCCTGGCATCTATCGCTACAATTTTGTCAACGATGATCTCTGCCACGGCGACTCCGGTTGTTTTCCGCTGCGCTTTGATCAGGTTCAACTCAATGAACCGGGCCGATCTGAACCGCCGCTGGCCGTCTGGGGCGACAACAATATCGAATTGACCCGCTACGCCGTCGCCGCCGATCCCGCCACCGGCCAACTGCTGCTCGTTCTGGATTGGCTGCCGCGAACACCGCCCGCCGTTGAGCCGACGCTCTTCGTTCACATTCTCGACGCCGATGGTAATCGCATCCAGCAAGTCGATCGCCGCCTGCTCGACGGCAACTATCCGCCCTCCATTTGGACCCCTGAGGTCGTCATCCGTGACATCGTCCCGCTGCCGGTTCGGTTCGACGAGCCGTGGCAAAATTACACCCTCCGGCTCGGTCTGTACGACGTCGCTGACGGCAGCCGGTTGCCCATCGCCGATGCCCCTAACTCGGACCAAACGCTCGATCTGCCCTTTAACCTGTCGGCCGAATTATCTTATACTCCGGAACCATAAGCTATTATGAAACCAACGGCGACGCCCTCCTCTACCCAACACAATACCCGCTATTCCGCCTTGTTTTTTTGGCTGGGATTGGCCATAGTCTTGGCCTACGCCGCCTGGTATAATTGGGCTTTTGCCGATATGGTCAACCTCTCCGTCGATGAAACCACCCACTTGATGTGGCTGCGCTTGATCCAAGCCGGCTACAAACCGTACTCGGAAATTTACATCACCTACCCGCCCGTCTTCCCGTTGTTTCTAGAACTCAGTTGGACGCTGTGGCCTTCGCTGGCCGGTCTGTGTTGGAGTTCTTTCGGCTACGCGCTGCTCACCGCCGTCGCGGTCGCCCTGCTCACGCGCCATCTTAGTGCCGCTCTGGCCGGCCTGGTCGCGGCTTTTGTTATTGCCAACTCGTTCGGCTCATGTAGTATCCTCTCGGAAAAAATGTCGATGTCCGGGGCTATCTTTGCTGTCTGGCTGGCCATAGTCTATCGCGACACCGGCCGGCGCTGGCTGCTGCCGCTGTCGGCGCTGGCGCTGGCGATCAGTCAATTGACCAAAATCCAGTCGCCCTTCATCCCGGGCGTGATCGCTTTGATTTTGGCTCAGGCTGCCCTGCCATCGATCAACGGCGTCGGATCGGCCTGGCGCCGCTTTCGCTGGCGGCAGTTTATAGTCGATGGCCTGATTTGGGGCGGCGCCTTGATCGTCGGCGTTGCGGTCTTTTACCTGTGGTACGATTTCCAAGCGCTCTACGACCAAACGCTCGGCCAGCATCTGGCTGCTCGTGAAGCCTTTATGGATGACGCCAATTACTGGGCCTCCAGCCTCAGCCGGCTAACCGAGTTTGTACAGGCCAACCTGTGGCTGCTGCCGCTGGCGCTGGTGGGGTTCATTCAGATGTTTATCCACAAAACCAAAGACCGCTACACCCTACTGTTCTGGTTCGCCCTGGCCGCGATTACCCTCCTGGTGCATCGCCCCCTGCGCAACAAACATTTCATCGTCTTCGAACCACTGCTGGCGATCTGGGCCGGTGTGGCGGTGTCGTATGGCTGGCTGGCGCTCAAGCAGTTAAGAACAACATCTTGGGCTACCCGAGGGTTGGCCGCCGTGACAGGGCTGCTGCTGTTAGGCTATCTACTGCCGACGTTGACTATCTTGACCGGCGGTTGGCGCGACGAGTCGCCCCTGTTGGCCGGAGGACCGCCGGATAGCAAAGCCCAAGAATTGAACTTTATCGACACGGTCACCACCCCCGGCGACTGCCTACTGACCGACAACATGCGGCTGGCCTACTTTAGCGGCCGGCTAGTGCCGCCGGAACTGGCCGAAATTTCCAGCAACCGCTTCCGCTCCGGCCATTTGACACTGAGCGATCTGGTCGTCGCCGGCTCCGAAAATGATTGCCAGATTGTCGCCACCGATAGCCGTATTGCCCGCTTCACCCCCGATTTCAAAAAATGGGCCGAAATCAACTATCTGGGCCGCTACCGCTACGATGACAATGCCATGCTGTACGTATCCAAAATCAAAACCACCCCCAACCCGGAGCATCTCCAAGATGGCCAACTGGGAGATACGATTCGCTTTTTGGGCTACACGATCCAACCCGATCATCCGGCCGCTGGTCAGCGGCTCACCTTGATTTCCTTTTGGCAGGCCATCGCCCCCATCGACGCCGATTACACCATTTTTGTGCAGCTACGCGACGCCAACAACAACACC
>JAGRCC010000153.1 GCA_020433785.1 Anaerolineae bacterium | reverse complement strand
TCCTGAGACAAAATAACGATTCCCGCCGACCGGAATGCTTTTTTGGTGACGAAAAGCTTATCCCTCAAGCCAGTTGTCTATTTCTGCCGCAAAAAACAAGGTCCCGAATATGACATACCCCTATTTCCCTTATTTTAGCCCTTGTCGAAAATGTTATGCCCCGTTTGGTACGAGCAAAATCCCCCCTAATCGCGACTGCCTACCCCTTACCCCCTGGTATAAACAGTAACCTGAGTTAAATGACATGATGAAAAAACTCTTCATCTTTGCTTCATGCCGGCTTCATGTGCCTCTGATACACTGCGACCAGAACGAAAAACGTCATCCGTAAAGTTAGGCGTAACTGCTCATGCCTGTCATTTCGTAGCCGAAGGCGGAGAAATCCCTATAGCGCCCGATTGCAATCACCCTCCGGGGGGATTTCTCGCTCCTTCGTCGCTCGAAATGACATGATAGCCGAGTAGTTACAATCAGGCTTACACTTTACACGATACGTTCTGGCGTGGAACACCCTCAGTTCCGAAAGTCCCTAAATAGACACCCTAAATAAATAAGGAGATGCGAACAATGAAAGTTAACTCTATAAAACCCATGCATCGATTTCTATTAGTCGGCGTGATACTCTGGCTTACGTTGATCGGATCAAGGGGGCTAACCCTGGCCCAAGGGGCGCCCCAGCCGCCAACCGCGGCTAACCTGACCCCGGCTGATTTTGTGGGCGTGATCGATAATCCCTACTTGCCGCTCATGCCGGGAACAAATTTAGTTTATGAAGGGCGCACGGAAGATGGCCTGGCCTACATTGAAATCAAGGCGCTGCCGGAGACGCGCCAGGTGATGGGCATTACGGCCACTGTCGTGCAGGAGTCAACCTACGCCGGCGAAGAAGAGCTGGAAACGGTTGAACAAATCGCCCACTGGTTGGCTCAAGATAAGGCCGGCAACGTCTGGTCTTTGGGCGAAGCCGTGGATAATTACGAGGAAGGCGTGCAGCCGGATCATACCGGCTCGTGGGAAGCCGGGGTGGATGGCGCGCTGCCGGGCATCATGATGTATGCTGACCCGGCCGCCCACGTGGGGGAAACCTATTATCGCGGCTATTACGCCGGTCGGGTTGAAGATCAGGCCAAGCTGGTCAGCGCCGGCGAAAGCGTCACCATCCCTTACGGCGCTTACAATAATGTGCTGAAAATCGATGACTTTACCGCCTTAGACCCTGAGTCGCAAGATGAAACGTTTTATGCGGCCGGGATCGGCCCCATCCAAATGGTTGACCTCAAAACGGGCGAGGCCTTTGCCCTGATTGAGTTCACCCCCGGCGCACCACCGGCCGCCCCCGCCGCTGCGGCTGCTCCGGCTGCTCCGGTCGCCACGGCGGCCCCGGCCGTCATCCCCGCCTCGGCGGTCACCCTGCCCGCTGCGTCAACCTGCGGCACCGAGAGCGGCAAAGGCTGCGCCCCGGACAGCGCCCGGGTCGATCTGGCCGAACCGACGTTCACCAACTCGACCCAAGTTACTAACCCACTCTTCCCCATTAGCCAACTGCACTCGGCCGTCCTGCTGGGCAACATTGACGGCCACCTGTTTCGGGCCGAGACCACCCTGCTGCCCGACACCAAAACCATCGACTGGAACAGCCAACCAGTCGAAACGCTGGTGTCACAGTACACCGCCTATCTCGATGGGCGGATCGAAGAGGTCGCCCTCGATTGGTATGCCCAGGACGACGACGGATCGGTTTGGTATCTGGGCGAAGATGTCTTCAATTACGAAGACGGCGTCATTGCCGACACCAACGGCACCTGGCTGGCCGGTCAGGATGGCCCCGGGGCCATGATCATGCCCGCCGATCCCCAAGCCGGCGATGTCTACCGCCCGGAGAACAGCCCCGGCATCGTCTTTGAAGAGGTCACGGTCAAGTCGGTTGGCCGGACGGTGACCGGCCCCCACGGTCCGGTCAAAGACGCCATCATGACCGAGGAACTGCACATGGACGGCGGCCACGAGGATAAGATCTTCGCCCCCGGCTACGGTGAGTTTTCCACCGGCAGCGGCGGCGACTTGGAGGCGCTGGCTGTGGCCGCCCCCACCGACGCGCTCACCGGCCCGCCGCCGGCTGAGTTAGACACCCTGGTCAGCGGCGCCGCCGACATCTTCGACGCCGCCGAGGCCGGAGATTGGAGCGCGGCCGGGACCACCCTCAAAACAATGACCGCCGCCTGGGCCGACTACCAGGCCGGCGGCGATGTCCCCGCCCTGCTCGAAGCCCAGCTGAGTCGCGCCCTGG
>JAGRCC010000152.1 GCA_020433785.1 Anaerolineae bacterium | reverse complement strand
AGAAATCCCTCAGGCATAGCTATAACGAATTGTTCGCCGGAAAAATTCGACGTTGTCGCTGCAAAGTTTCCCGGCCAAATCACCTTTTATTGGATTGTCACCGGGATTTCTCCGCTAGCGCTACGAAATGACATGAAGAACATGAATTTCCGAACTCAGGTTACTAATATGGACCTCTATCTACTGAATAGTTACTTTGAATTAGTGATTCTAGCGCGGAGTCGATCCCATAGTTCCAAAAAGCCGCCGGGTAAAATCAACACGACGAGAATAAACAACACGCCAAAAATAACCTGGTGAAAGTTCGTCAGATTGGTCGCCAGCACATCCCGGATGACCACAAAGAAGATCGCGCCCAAAATCGGGCCGACGACCGTACCCACCCCGCCGACAAACGTAACCAGCACGGCGTCAAAGGTCCACAAGGGGGTGAAGGTATGCTGGTAGTAGTAGCTGACATGGAAGTAGGCAAAGGTGCTGCCGGTAATGCCGGCTAGAAAGGCGCTGATGATGAAGGCCCACAGTTTATGCCGGAAGGCGTTGATACCGATCGCCTGGGCCGCGGCCTCGTTTTCGCGGACGCTCATCATGCCCAGGCCAAGCCGGGCCTGGGTTAGCCAGTAGGCCACAGCTACGACCACCAGCACCACGCCCAGCGCCAGGTAATAGCGCGACGGCAGTTCATAGCTGACCAGTTGGGGGCCAGGCAGAGCCGAATTGCCGGGTAAGACGTTGCTGACGGTCTCATTGAGCGCCTCGGCCAGAGCCAGCGTGCCGATGGCGAAGTAAATGCCGCGCAGCCGCAGCGCCGGAAAGCCGATCGCCAGGGCGAAGAGGGCCGCCACCAGACCGCCGGCTACAAAACTTAGCACCAGCGGATAACCGTCCAGCCACATTAGCCGCGTGGTCAACGCGCCCAGGCCAAAAAACGCGGCGTGTCCCAGATTGACTTGGCCGGCAAAACCGGCCATTATATTCCAGCTCGAGGCCATCGCGGCGACAATAAACAGTTGGACCAGGATGGTCAGAATCTTGTTATTACTAAACGGAAGTTGAGGTGTGACCAGCAAAGCTGCCAGCAGCACCCCCGCTATCAGCCAGCCGCCATATTTCACTCGCTTGCTCCAAACAAACCCTGAGGCCGGACACTCAGCACAATCAGGAAGATGATTAAACCGACCAGTTCTCGATATTCGCCGCCCCAATAATAGGCACTGAGCGACTCGGTGACGCCCAACAAAATGCCTGCCGCCAGGACGCCGCCGATGCTGCCCAGGCCGGCCAGCACCACCACAATGAGCGCCTTTAAGGTCCACTGCAAGCCGATGAACGGGCTAACACTAAAACTAACCGTAACCAACGTGCCGGCAATCCCGGCCAGCGACGCGCCCAGGCCAAAAGTGAGCAGGTAGGTCGTTTTGATGTTGATCCCGGTCAACGCCGCCGTTTGCCAATCTTCGGCGGTGGCCCTTACGGCTTTGCCCCAGTAGGATCGATTGAGAAAAAGTTCCAGCCCCACCACCGCCAAAAAGGCGATGATCAATCCCGCCAGGCGAATGACCGGCAGGCGCACGCCCCACAGTTCCAGCGCTGCCGTGGAATAAGCCGGGGTCACGCTGCGCTCATCGGCCGTCCACAGTTGGATAGCCAGATTTTGCAAAACCAACGTTAAGCCAAAACCAATCAGCAGCGAGTTTTTGATGCGATTTTCCTCATCGAGCTGTACCACCCGGCTAAACAACCCTTGGTGTAGCAGCCAGCCGACCACAAAGATCGTCGGCAAGACCACCAGCAGCGACACGAATGGATCGAGACCATACAGATTAAACAACCAAAAGGTGGTATACCCGCCCAGCATAATTAGCTCGCCGTGGGCCACATTCAGGATTTTCAGCACCCCAAACACCAGCGACAAGCCCAAAGCCGCCAAGCCATACAGCGCGCCCACCATGATCCCGGACACAATATTTTGGGCGATGATTTCAA
>JAGRCC010001150.1 GCA_020433785.1 Anaerolineae bacterium | reverse complement strand
AACCGGTCTCGCCTTCTCCCACACATTTTTTAAGCTCCGGCAAATAAAATATTTCAATCTCACGCCTAACTTCTCAAAATCTTCATCCATCATCCAACTACCCAATGACCCAACTGTCCAACTATCCAACCATCCAACCACCCAACCCCCTAACCCTCCAATCTCCCCATCTCCCCATCTCCCCATCTCCATTCTTATTCTTACGATTGCCCTCAGCCTCAGCCTTTTCTACCACCCCTATTATCTGACCTACTACAACCCCCTTGTTCTTGGCTGGCGCTGGGCGCCGCAGACGCTTCTGATCGGATGGGGTGAAGGACTTGACGGCGCGGCCCGTTACCTCAATGAGCGGCCGGCTCCAACGGTCGCAGCTTGGTATGAGTGGCTATTTCCGCTACTTTATAACGGAGGAGATGTTGAAGCGGTTGTGCCGCAGGAAAACCTAATTACCGCCAACGCAGCGGTCCTCTACATCAACCAGGTACAGCGCGACATTCCCGGCCCGAACATCATCTACTACTTTCACACGCGCCGCCGGCCAGAACACACTGTACGATTGAACGGCATCGACTATGCCTGGGTCTATCCCGGCCCCATCGCTGGATTCGAGCCACCCCCCGCCCCGCCTATCGCCCTCAGCGGCGATTTTGGCGGCGAGACCCGGCTGCTCGGTTACACGCTTGGATCACAATCGCCAGCCAGCGGCCAGTCACTGATCGTAACCTTGCAATGGCAAGTTTTGACCCCACCGCCCGACCCTCGTTTTGTGTATCTGAGATTAGTTGACAACCAAGGGCGCATTTGGGCTAATGCCGACAGCCCACCGGTGATGGGCTTGTGGCCGGTTGATCGTTGGCAGCCTGGTATGTTTATTGAAGACGCCCATGAATTACCGATTCCGGCCGGAACGCCGCCGGGCCGCTATCGACTGGAAGTTGGTCTCTATAATCCGGATACCGGCCAAACTTTAGCGGCGAGCGGCCAGCCCGTTGGGCAGGGCGGCGGCCTTTTACTCGGCGAGGTTGAGGTGATTTGGCAGTCTCAGACGGAAACCGCGATTGATCTGCCTAATCAGACCGATACGGTGCTGTCAAGCCGGGTTCACCTAATTGGCTATGACAGCCCACCGCTCCAGGCCACAACTGGCGATCTCCTGCCGGTTCGATTGATTTGGCAGCGATCCAATACTTGGTTCCAGTTTAGCGATGTGGCCGAAAATTCCGTCATTTTTATTTGGTCACGCGAAGGGGCTTCTCAAGCCGAACAGATCGATCCCCTTCCCTTGCCGGTCGAACAGTGGGGCCGCGGCGGGGTGCTTCGCTCGCAGCACGAGATCATTGTCCCGCCGACCTTATCTGCCGGGCAGTACAGTTTGTTAATTGGCTTGTACGATGGTCAACAAATCGTTGGGGAGCCATTCTCATTGGGACTAGTTGAGGTCGCGACGCCGTCCCACGAATTTAATCTGCCCTCAGATGTCTTTCCACCGGACGGCCCGGACCAACTGGCCGTTGCTCCCGAGCAAACCATAGATTTGGCCGGATACCGCTATAGCCTGTCTGGGGCAGCTTTGGACCTTCAGCTCTTCTGGCAGGCTAATGCCTCGCTCATCCATCGGTACAAAGTTTTCGCCCAACTCTTGGATGCCTCCAATCGCTTGGTGGCCCAATCCGACTCGTTTCCCGCCGCCGGCCAACGGCCCACAACCGGCTGGCTGCCCGGCGAAATCATCGCCGATGCGCACTACCTCCCCCTCCCCCCCCACCTACCCGCCGATCAGCCTTATCGCCTGATTACCGGCCTATACGATCCCGCCACCGGCCAACGTCTAACACTCACCGGCAGCACCGAAGACGCGATCCGAGTCACCACCATTACCCTGGATGGCGGTAACGAATGATGAAGCATCAAAAGCAAACGATGATTGATGAACAAGGAACGATGAATCTATCAAAATTAAAATCAAGCTCTCCCCTCATCATTCATCATTCATCATTCATCATTGTTTTTCTGCTTATTGCTATTTTTACCGTCTTCTTTAGCGTCCTATCCATTCAGCAGCACCGCGCCTTTCTAACCAATGGCCTCGA
>JAGRCC010000151.1 GCA_020433785.1 Anaerolineae bacterium | reverse complement strand
ATTATGAAATCGATCCGATGCAAAAGGATTACATCTCCGTTTTCGGAGAAGTGTATATTAATGAAATTAATCGGCGGGTTCTCCTTCAGGCGACTCAACAAGGGCAGCAGGAATCCACCGCCGTTCAAAAATCCCTGGAAACAACCAAACAGACGGCTGCTAGCTTGAACCAGGCTTTGGAGCTTCAAGACCAACAGCGGGTTCAACAGGAGCAGCAGGTTTTAGAACGCGATACGGATGTTTTAGTTCAAACGGTAGGCGCCAGTGTGGGCCTGATCAATGGGCTTAACCAAGCCATGGGCTATGAAGATGATTCGGAGACGGCAGCGATAGAGGATTTACTAAATGATATTGACCAAAATTCTCAATCAACCAGCAGCGAAATCGACGAAACCCAAAATGTTGCGGCCGAAAAGCAGCGGCTAACTCAATTAGAAAGTGACTTAGATGAACTAGACAACTTGTTACAAGAGTTCCAGACGATTGATCCGGATATATTGATCCGGCCGTTCCGGAGTGAACCAAAAAGCATTGCCTCAATGGAATTACGTCCCTCAGACTTCTTTGCTCCGGCCGTTATTGCCCTTTTAATGCAGCACCTGGTTGTAACGTTCGCCGCCCTCTCCGTTGTCACCGAGCGCCGCTCCGGAACGATGGAATTATTTCGGATTTCCCCTATTTCGCCCATTGAAACGTTAATAAGCAAATATTTGAGCTACATGATTTTAGGCAGCTTGCTTACCGCTATACTGACGATTGTGGTGGTTTTCGGATTGGGGGTGCCGATGTTAGGTCCGTGGGGTTTGTATGCCTTAATCATGGCCGCTCTCATCTTTACCTCGCTGGGTATGGGCTTTGTGATCTCACTAATAGCCCAAACAGATAGTCAGGCCGTGCAGTATTCAATGATACTCTTATTAACCAGTGTTTTCTTTAGTGGCGCCTTTATCGGGCTGCATCTTTTACAGGGGCCGGTCAAGGTGGTTTCCTGGGCAATTCCGGCTACCTACGGCATTCGTTTGTTGCAGGATATCATGCTGCGAGGCTATTTGGCTAATCCCTTATTATTGACCAGCCTGACCGCTATCGGAGTTGGTTTCTTCGTACTGGCTTGGGTCCTGATGCGCCGAGCCATGGCTCAAGCCTAAATGAGCGGGAACCGATATAATGGTTTGGGTCCCTTCACCGACTGTCGAAAAAATATCTAATCTCCCGCCGATGCTGGCCATACGCTCTCTCATAATTCTTAAACCGAAACTATTCTCTTTGTCCTCTCCGGTAGGAGAGATACTAAATCCTTGACCTTGATCTTCAACATTAATCTGAATATACCCATTAACCTGACTGATTCGAATCATGGCTTTATTTACCTGGGCATGCTTACGGGTGTTCATTAACGCTTCTTGAATGGTACGAACGACTTGAAGTCTGACTTCGGCCGGAAAATCCAACACGTCGTTGGCTACTTCTTGTTCCAGATGAATATCCAATCGATAGAATCGCTTATACTTATCAACATAGCGATGCAGCAACTCTAAGAAGTCAGAGCCGGCATGCCGTTCCGAGCGTAGACTAAAAATTTCTTCTCGCACATCGGTATAAACTTCGTTGACGACCTGTTTTAACTCACTGAGCACGGCTTCGACCTCATCAGTATCGCCGGTACGCAGCGCGCTGCCGGCTCCGGCTAATTTGAGGTTAAGATACCCTATCGCTTGCGCCACGTTATCGTGTAATTCTTGAGCCAGGCGGTTTCGCTCTCTTTCTTGGGTTAACATGGCCAGGTTCTCTTGAGCGGCCTCTGCCTCAGCCCGTGCCAGTCGCTCGGCTTCGAATAATCTAGCTCGTTCCAAAGCTTGAGCGCACTGCCGGGCCAAGGCCATCATAAAGTCAAGATCCTCGATTTGAAACTGCTGCGGTGTTGCAAAACTTAACCCAACAGCGCCGACAACCTTATCCTCTATAATTAAGGGTAAACTAACCAAAGCCTCATTGATGGTTGTAGGTTGTTGGGCAAACTCCGGAAAGCGATCCCCGAGAGCGGCCTTAGTTTCCAAAAGAATCGGCTCACCTGTCCGAACGGTTTCGCTCAGTGGCGTGGCGGCTGAGACGGGGAACTGCCGCCACTGCTCAACTACTTCAGCCGGATAACCAACAGCATCCAAAATTTTCAGTGTAGCACCAGTCTCGTCCAGCAACACCACCAACCCGCTATTAGCTTCTAACACCGAAATGCCTTGCTCAACAACCGTAGCCGCCACCTCATCCGAGGTTAAAGTCCTGGACAAACTGGCAGTTACCGCTTGTAGACTTGAGACCCGTTTGGCAATCTGTTCGGCGGAACAGCGGGCTTCGCGTTCGGCGCTGTACAACCGAGCATTGTCGATAGCCAAACCGGCTCGACGTCCTAACTCCTCAGCCAGAGCAACATCAGCCTCGGTATAGCGGCGGCCCGACTCAGCGTAGATAAAGGTCATAACCCCTAATGTATCGCCTCGAGCTTTCAGCGGGACAATCATAGCCGACGTAATTTGTAGCGTCCGCAGAATTTGCAAATGATCATCATCCCGAGCAGTAGCAACCACCATATCATCACTAATCGTCGGATAAAGCACTGAACGGCCAGTTTGGAGAACTTCGCGAGCACCTGTCTGACTATGGGGATCAGACGGATAACGCTGTTGTAATTCTCTAACTATAGCAACCTTATCCGGATCGGTGTGGGCTACAGCAACTTCCAGAGCAGATTCCTCTCGACTACCAAACGAGACAACACACCAATCGGCAAAGCTGGGAACCGCCAACTGAGCGACGCTTTCCAGCCGGGTGGAATAGTCTAGCGATGAATTTAATATCTCGCCGGCCTTGGCCAGGAGTTGGTTGAATTTTTCGGTTCTTTTGTTGGCCGTAATATCCCGTGAAATGCCAATAATTCCGGCGACGTTACCTTCAGCGTCATAATACGGGGCTTTAGTAGAATGATAATATGCGGTTGTCCCATCTAAGGTAACGACATCTTCAAATGTCTGCGCTTGACGGGTAGCCATGACCTGCTGCTCATCATTGATAATTTTGTTGGCTGTATTTGGCGGAAAAATATCGACCGGGGATTTACCCACCATCTCTTCAATGGTTTTGCCGACAAAACTTGCCCCTGCGGCATTGATCATGAGATAGTGACTTTGCCGATCTTTCAAGAATATGCCATCCCCGGTTCCTTCAAACACAGCCCGTAAAATAGCGTGACTCTCTCGAAGCGCTTCCACAGCCTCTCTTTGCTCGGTAATTTCGATCACCGTCTCACCGACGTAAATGGTGTGACCTTCGCTCATGACCGGGTAAAAGTTCGTTAGCCAATGACGCCTCTGCCCCGGTATAGCCATCGTTTCACCACTTATCTCCATATTTTCAACCGTTTTACCGGTGGCAAACACCCGTTCGATAGCCTCATCGACCGCTTGAGCCGTAGCCTTAGGCAGAATATCACCCACCGTTCGATCGTAGTGAGCTTCCACCGGCAGTCCGTTCATTTGGGCCAGCACTTTATTGATCCGGACATAGCTATGGTCCCGATCAAAAAAAGCAAATCCAAACGGCGCATGCACCAAAAGCGACTCAAGCATAGCCAATAGCCGGTTGTTTCTTTGAGTGGCCTCAACTGTCGGGGGTTTTATGGCTTGAGATTGAAGGGTATTTCGTACTAAAACGTCATTTATCCGCTCTTCCATAGAACGCTCGCTTCCCTCCGCTTGATTCAGCTGATTTAAGAGGCTAATCTGCTTTAAAAACATGAGGCCCTGTTTGGCGGCAAGCGCCAAGATATAATTATCGTTTTCGCTGGGAAAAGTTAGGTCTGCTGAACCAACGGCGACAACCGTTTGCCGGCCTTCAGATTCGTTTTGAACAGCGGTAAAACAGAGGATATCTCGACTTATAGGATGGGCAATCAGTGAGGATGAGTCAGGATTAGCGATCAGGTAGGGCTCTAGGAGAATGCTGATATGGTTGAACTCTTCGGCCAACACCGCCTGACCATCAAGCCGGATAGCCACGCCCTCAACATCTTGAGCCGGGTCCAGCAACGCCACATAGACTAACGGTAAATCAAGAACGTTCTGGATGATTTGAGCCAAACCATCAGCCGCGTCACTGGGAGGACAATTGATCCATTTACCCTCTAATGTCGAAAATGTGATCAAATCGACAAAATAAGGGTGGAGTTGTTGATCAATATTTCGCCCGGTAACAATTGAGTTCATCCATTATCTCCTTACTCAGATAATGCTTAATCCAAGACCACACTTCCTCTCTTAATTAATAATTATAAACAAACCGGCTCATGTGTCTGTAAGGAAAGTCTGACACTCCAAGCGGGCGCTCAAGTGGATAAACTATTCGGAAGGGCTATGTCGAAATAGCCTGTTAAGCTTAGCGCAATCACCCAAATTAGTGTAGGAAAATAGGGGCGATAATGATAGGATAAAGTTAATAATGCTATTAATTCTCATAATTAGCAAATAAAAGGGAATCTAAAATGAATACCGATATCATCTCTGGTAAAGTTAAACAAACCGTTGGTAAGGCCAAGTTTGAACAGGCTAAAAACGGGATTAACAATGTTTCTAAAGCCCTAGAGGGCAAGCGGGAAGAAGTTGCTGGCGTGGCGCAAGAGACGTATGGCTATGTCAAAGATAAAGCCCAGCAAGTTGTCGACAATTTATCAACCAAAACGGATGAAGCCAAACGAAAGGTCGATACCCAGCTTATCGACTACAACAACAAGTTAGCCGCGGCCGCTAATCAACTACCGGTTGATGTCAATCAAACCGTAACTCGCTACCCGTGGTTAACAATAGTGGCTGTGCTGGCCCTTGGTTTAGCGATTGGCTTTTGGCTTAAACCTTGTTTCAAGAAGTATGAGTACAAGTATCAATACCCGGCAGAGCCGCCCCAGAACTTTTAGTCTTTCTAAATAACATCGCCAAGTTCCATAGATCTGTAAAGGGATGAAACCGTTCCAATCGTTTCATCCCTTTTAAGTTCGATGGTAATTATAAAGGAATGGAACCAATGGAAATGACCGAAAAAGTAGCGTTAGTGACAGGTGGTAGTTCAGGGATTGGCCAAGCGGCATCCCGACGTTTGGCTCAGGCGGGCGTTAAGGTGGGGCTGCTCGGTCTGTCGGAAGATAGCGTCTACAGCGCGACAAACGAACTTCAGCGGGCGGGCTACGAGATTCTACCTTTGGTAGCGGACATATCGTCGGCCACGCAAACGCAGCAAGCCGTCCAAAAACTAATTAATCAGTGGGGCCGACTGGATATCGTTTTTGCTAATGCCGGCATCAACGGGGTTTGGGCGCCGCTTGAGGAGCTAACCGCTGAAGATTGGGACAAAACCTTGAACGTCAATCTGAGAGGCACCTTCCTAACGGTTAAATATGCGGCCCCGCATCTTAAAAAGCAGGGTGGCTCAGTAATTATCACCGCTTCGGTTAATGGCACGCGAATGTTTAGCAATACCGGAGCTACGGCCTATGCCTGCTCCAAAGCTGGTCAGGTTGCTTTTACCAAAATGATCGCCTTGGAACTAGCTAAACATAAAGTGCGAGTTAATGTCATCTGCCCCGGCGCTATTGAAACCGAGATAGAGGAAAGCACTGAGCGCAAAGATTTAGACAAAATAGAGGAACCGGTTGAATATCCGGAAGGGGCCATTCCTCTAACCGAAGGCGCGCCAGGTCGCGCTGATCAGGTAGCTGAGTTGGTATACTTTTTAGCCTCAGACGCCGCAGCTCACATTACCGGCACCGAAATGTGGATTGACGGCGGCCAGTCGCTGTTGCAGGGTTAATCAATAAATTGCCTACGTTTCCAACCCTACGCTAAACCAACGATTAAATCGTCAGATTGATGACGGTCAAAGAACCGGAAAAACAGGAAGTGCGGGAGTACAATTTGAGTGGACTTAATAATTTTGTTTTGAAAGGACTCAAATGACTCGCACTTCTTATGATGTAAATACCTGGCAGTCCATTTTATGGCGTCTGATAATAACTGTGCTGTTGTTACTGATCCTGGCCGGTTCTAGCGTCTCAGTATTTAATCCGCTTAATCAGACCAATGACACCTTTATTCTGGCTCCCATCAGCCAGGATGCCGCCTCTTCATTGGCCAGATAGGACCTAAACTATTCGGCTGCGACCATTCCCAGCCTATTTTGGCGCATCGGTTGGCTTCGTGTATCATGTTCGGCATGAAAGTTTTCAAACGTGCGGCCTTAATTATTTTAGTGCTCTTTTTATTTCAATGCTGGTCAGTCACAACGCCATCGAGCTATGCCCAGGATCCACCAGACCCTGTAGCGGAGATGATGGCCACCATGTCGGTGGAAGATAAGGTCGGTCAGCTTTTTATTGTGCCGTTTGTCGGCTCCGACGCCAACCCAAATTCCGATATTTGGCAGCTCATTACTGAATATCGCGTTGGCGGGGTGGTGCTGCTGGCGGCTAACAGTAACTTCGAAAATAACCCCTCGGCCCCGCGCCAAATCACCGAGCTAAACAATTCCCTGCAAACAATTGGTTTTCAGACCAATAACCTGCCTCTATTTATCGCTATTGATCAGGAAGGCGATGGCTTTCCTTACAGCCGCATCACCGGCGGAGTCACCCCCATTCCCAGCCAGATGGCGATTGGCGCCACTTGGGATGTAGACAATGCCCAAGCGATTGGCCAAATTATCGGCGAGGAGCTATCGTCGATGGGCGTGAATATGGTACTGGGGCCGGGGCTAGATGTCCTCAACGACCCCCGCCCTACCGGCCGGGGTGACATCGGCACCCGGGTCTATGGTGGCGATCCCTATTGGGTCAGCCAATTGGGCCGGGCCTATATCCGTGGGGTTCACCAGGGCGGCGGCGGGCAGATTGCTACTGTTGCCAAACATTTCCCCGGCCACGGCGGCAGCGACCGGCTGCCCGATAACGAAGTAGCGACAGTTGACAAATCGCTTTCAGAACTGCGGCGAATCGAACTGCCGCCCTTTTTTCATGTTACAGCCGAATTAGAGGACGACCCCTCAGGCATCACCGATGCCTTAATGTCGAGCCACATTCGCTACCGGGGTTTTCAGGGTGACATTCGCCAATTCACGGCGCCGATCAGCTTCGATGCCGAAGGGATGCGGACTCTACTGACGCTGCCGGAGATTGTGCCCTGGCGTGAAGACGGAGGCCTGGTGGTCAGTGATGCATTGGGTGTGCCGGCCGTCCGTAAACATTTTGATCCCTCGCTGACGACGTTTCCTCACCGCCGTATCGCCAAAGAAGCTTTTCTGGCCGGCAATGATGTTCTGCTGCTGGTGCAGTTCGATTTGAAATCAATCTGGTCGGATCAATTCGCTAATATCAAAGATACAATCTTTTTCTTTCGGGTGGAATATATCAACAATCCCACCTTTGCCGCCCAAGTTGATCGGGCGGTTGAGCGCATTTTGCGCCTGAAGTTGAAACTGTATCCTGAACTCAACCTCGACGCGCTTAATCACGATCCCACCCATGCTGTCGAAGTTACCGCCAAACCACAGCCGCTGGTTAATACTATCGCCAGAGAGAGCCTGACCTTGCTGTATCCCTCGCCGGAAGAGCTGCGGCTGCGCATTCCCCAACCACCTCGCCCCGACGAGAAAATCCTTATCGTTAACGATACCCGTTTTACGCGCGAGTGCTACCTTGAGTCGTGTGAACCGGTCGAGGTCTATATCCCTCGCACCGCCATCGAAGAGACTATTCTGCGGCTGTATGGGCCGCAAGCCACCGGGCAGATTCAACCGGAAAACATTAGCACCATCACCTTTGCCGAGTTAAAACAAGCCCTTGGCGGCGCTTTGATTGCGCCGGTTGAACCCACCGAAGAAGCCCAGCCGGTTGAAAATAAAGCCATTCAACTCACCGCTGATGAGGTGCGCGAGCGCATTCAAGCGGCCGATTGGCTGATCTTTTCTACCCTGGATTTGAACATCAGCCGTTTCAACAACTCCGACGCTTTGAAGCTGTTCTTGAGCCAGGAAAACGGCACGCTTCGAGATAAAATTACGATTGTCTTGGCTTTCAACGCCCCTTACTATTTAGACACCACTGAGGTTACCAAACTGACCGCTTATTATGGAGTCTACAGCAAAACCCAGCCCCATGTCGAAACAGCAGTGCGCGCTCTCTTCGGCGAAGTCGAGCCGCGAGGGGCGTCGCCGGTTTCGGTGGAAGGCATCGGCTACGAATTAGCCGATGTTCTGGCCCCCAACCCGGATCAAGAGCTGCCAATCACCTTGCTAGAAAAGATACCGGAAGACAGCATCGCTCCGGTCACCCTAAAAGTACAAACCGGGCCTATTGTCGATCACAATGGCCACGTTATTCCAGATGATACGCCGGTTGAAATCAAAGCCCTACGTAATGGTCGAGAAACGACCTCTGAAATTGTCTCAACACAAAAGGGTTCGGTTGAAGCGGAAATCACTTTGTTAGAACCGGGCGATTACCAGATCACGGCCATCGCCGGGCAGGCCGAGTCACGTGAGCCGATTCGCGTCTCAGTGCTGGCCCTGCCCACCCCTACTTCCGAACCGGTCACGGCCACGTCTACCCGAACCATCACCGTTACACCGACCGATGCTCCAACGGCCACATTGACCCCAACTCGGGTTGAAGCGACAGACACACCCGTTCCATCAGCGGTCATCGATGCCCTTCCACCCGACCAACCGGCCCCACCATCTACTTTCAACAACCGGCCGTTAGACGGTATCGATTTGCTGTCGGCTCTGGCGGCCACGCTTCTAGCCGGCATTTTGGGCTTTCGGCTGGGGCAGCAGTCTCAGCGGCCGTTGTCGCAGCGAGTGCGGTTAGGATTATGGGTTCTAATCGGCGGATTGCTGGCTTATCTTTGTTACGGAGCCGGCTGGCTGCGCCCGGAACAGTGGGCTTTTGAGTCACCCGATTTGATGGTCGGAAGGTTGTCTGTGGCTTTGTTGGCCTTCATTTTTGGCCTAATAGCCATTATGCTGAGCAGTCGAATATTAAAAGTCAGTAAATGACATTAACTGCTTCCGCCAAAGGTCATCCATAGCGCCGCCGCAAACATCATTAGCGCGACGCCGGCTAACCACCAATTTTCAACCAAACTTGAGGTCAAACTAGGCGCGGCAGTCGATTCAAGTTCCATCGGCATCGTGTTGTCCGAGCCTTGAATCATGGCCCGCCAGGCGGCAACTGTGGGCGGCCGTTCCCTAGGGTGAGGCGCCATAGCCGCTAAAATCACGCGGGCCATATTGGGCGAAATGTGGGGATTGATTTCTTGCGGAGAGGGTAACGACTCCGGTACAATAAAACGTTCTTGAGCGCTAGCCGGGATGTTGCCAGTTAGCAAATGATACATCGTTGCTCCTAAAGCATACAGGTCAGAGCGCGCATCAGTGTGGCCTAAGTGATCGACGTACTGCTCCAGTGGGGCATAGGGCAAACTACCCGCCCCTTGCAATCCGGTCAAGGTGCTGGGGTCATTAGGATCAAGCGGCTTAACCAGGCCGAAGTCAACCAGCTTCAGCCGTCCATCCGGCGTTAATTTAATATTAGCCGGCTTAACGTCTCGATGGAGCACAGGCGGCTCTTGCGAATGGAGATAACTCAGCGTGTAAGCCACCTGGTCGATCCATTCGATTACCGTGGCCTGATCAAGAAATTTGGCCTCGCGACGAGCGTTATTCGCGATTTCAAGCAAATTTGAACCGGGGATATAATCCATAACCAGATAATCCTGCTCGCCGTTAGAGAAATAATCACTAACTTTGGGCAGGCCGGGATGATCAAGGCGAGCCAAGGTTGAAGCTTCTTTGTAGAACTGTTTGCGAAAGTTCTGACCCACTTCGTCGCTTAAGCCGGGCTGTAGAAAAATCTCCTTGATCGCGGTTTGGCGTCCTTCCAGCACGGTATCGTTGGCCAGATACACCGTGCCCATCCCGCCTGAACCGATCAACCCGACAATTTCATAGCGATCTTTTAAGCGATCACCCGGCTTAAGATGTATCGTCAA
>JAGRCC010001149.1:1109-1601 GCA_020433785.1 Anaerolineae bacterium | reverse complement strand
CTGAAACGGCCGGAGCCACACCGCAGGCCCCCACCCCGGTGCGAGTCCAAAAGACGCCGGGCCGAAACGATCTCTGCTACTGCGGCAGCGGCAAAAAATATAAACATTGCCATATGAAATCGGATTTGTTAGCTAGCAACGGCAGCGACGGGACCACAGACGGCAAAGCGGCCGCCGGCGGCTCAAAAAAGAAAAAACGGGCGCGAGCGCGACGTTAGCGATAAATTTGAGTTCTGTTGCATATTACGACCAAAAATGATAATATTGAATTAGCTGTCTGTCCAATGAGGCAGATAAAGACACTTACCTGTTGTTCAGCGCGGGGCAGCTCCCTAAAGCACATCTGTTATGTGAAACTAGCTTGAGTTTTTCGAACCAAGTTAAGGAGGACACGACATTGGCCTCAAATGAAGATGATTTCACGGCTCGTCTAATGGACGACATGGATCCGGTTCTGCTTGATTTCGTCAAAACCAAAGTAAATTCTTTCAT
>JAGRCC010001149.1:840-998 GCA_020433785.1 Anaerolineae bacterium | reverse complement strand
CTGGATGAACTGGTTCACGACGAGATCATGGAAAAAAGGCTACTAGGCGATACGCCCATTTATCAGTTAGTGACCGATGAAGCTATGCGCGACCTGGTCGATAAATTCATCTCGGCCTGTGAAGATCGACACTTTCGAGTCAAAGCGGTGTATCACAT
>JAGRCC010001149.1:0-777 GCA_020433785.1 Anaerolineae bacterium | reverse complement strand
GGTTTTTTAAGAGAAACAGCCAACCTGGTAGAAGGAGCGCCTGGGACCGGCAAAACAACTTTGGGAATGCAGTTTATCCACCACGGTATAGTTCATCAAAACGAGCCTGGCCTGATTATTACGTTTGAAGAATTTCCCAAACAATATTACCACGATGCGGCCGCCTTCGGTTGGGATTTCAAAGAATTAGAGAAAAAAGGCTTACTGAAAGTGGTCATGACCAGCCCGGAAGTCAGCCGCCTTGATATAGAAAGCGTCGGCGGTATGATTGAACGCCATATCGATGAAATGGGCGCACGCCGGGTAGTAGTGGATAGCATGAGCCATTTTGCTCGCATTACGCAGGATCCGGTTGAATTGCGCAGCCTTGAATTTCAATTTATCAATGCCCTCAAACGAGAAAAATTAACCGCACTTCTTACCCGTGAAAGTCCGGTACTACTGGGTGAGTCAGTGCAAGAGGCCAGCATCGGATTTATTGTCGACTCCTACATTGTCCTACGCTATGTAGAAATCGAGTCAGCTATACGAAAGGCACTCCTCGTCTTGAAGATGCGCGGCAGTGACCATGCGAAGGATATTCGCCAATATGATATTACGACCAACGGATTTGACGTGCAATCGAAATTTGAAGGCCAAGAAGGTATTTTAAGCGGTAATCCGCGTAAAATGGCCGCCTCATTTGTTGAGGCTTTTGTCAAAAAATAATTTCTTAAGCAAATAAGTCACTTCTAAAAAAGCCTACCCATCCAGACTAAAAAATTGATTACCTTGATC
>JAGRCC010001148.1 GCA_020433785.1 Anaerolineae bacterium | reverse complement strand
GATTAATTATTTAAACTTCATAAGCCATTACTACAAACCAGGGAGTTATTTCGTCTTCATATCCTCATTTCCGTCGGGGTTACTCGCTCGGTTGGCCGAGTTGAACCGGCTCCGGTAGCGTTTCAGCCCCAATATTAATCAATTCGTCACCAATAAAATAGTACAGACCGATCAATAATTTATATGAACCGGGCGGCGTGTTTTCCGGAATGGGCAGGTCGTAATGGGTGAGCATGATCTCTTTGCGGTCCAGTTGGGAGACCCCCGGCTGGGGAGCGATATCAACCCCACTTATCCGTTGGCCGTTTTCATCCAGCAGTTGGATAAAAACGGTGTAATCGTTGACGGCAGTTGGCCAGGCTTGCCAGGCCAGATCGATCAGCAGCCGGTTCGGTTCGAGACGGCGGTCGATGCCGCGTAGTTTGAGAAAGCGCACGGTATAGTCCAACGGTTGAAAATGATCCGGTACAGTGAGCCGGCGGGCTTTGACAACGCCGATCGACCGGTTAGCCACACTTAGTTCGTACTCGGCGCGGGGTAGGTCGGCCGGTAGAGCGAATTGATGGCGGCTAACGACCACGCCAGGAGCCGGCTCGGCGACAAGGCCAGGTGCGTCGAGGGTCTGTTCACTGCCTGGTAGGCGCAGGGTTAAGGTGATGGGCTTGCTGCCTATAGTTGAGATCATGTCGGTGGGCCACAGCAGATCGACCGCATAGGATTCACCAATGGGCGCGTAGATCGAGGTAGGTCGATAGGCCAGCGGCCCGGCCCCTTGACTGGCCCTGGTAACCGGCGTCATCGCCGGTCCTTGATAAATCTGCGCGTAGTCGATGCCATTCAGCCGAACGTGATGCAGCGCGCCTTGTTGTTCGAAATAACGCAGGATCGCCGTGGAAGGATAGCCGCTTTGCGACTGTTTGATGTAGAAGGTGACGTAATCCAATTCTTCGGAGTCCGGCGAGGCAATCTGGCCTTGGAAAAATGGGTGGAGCGTGGCCGTGTAGCGCGCCCCGACCTGATCGACATACGTTTCCGGTTGGGCGTCGAGCCAGCGGCCGACTTCGTCCATGCCCTCGCCCCAGCCGATTCTAACCATGTGCGGGGCGGTCATCGCGCCGCCGAGTAGGGGGTTGTAGTAGGTGAAGTAGTAGGGCGCGTACAATAGAGTTAGCCCTATCGCGACTGCCCCCAACCCGGCCAGAACCAGCGCCGGCTGAAATCGACGCAGTAGATACAGCCAGCCCCAGGCCGCCACAAAACCGAGCGCCGGAAAGGCCGGTAAGCTGTAGCGCGGGCTGCGTTTGACGCCCAGACTCATAAATAGGCCAAACAGCAGCGCGAAGAGCGCCAGCCAGAATAGATCATTTTTGATAAGGCGGTTAAGCGTAATTGTTCGCCGCCGAAACATCTGCCACGCGCCGATACCGGCTAAGATTAAGCCGATGGTCACCGGCAGGCTGAGTTTGTACGCCCCGTTGACCAGATAATAGCTGTAACCCAACTCCGGAATGGTGACGAAGGGCTGGATATCGGCATCTTCTAAGCCAGCGGAAGACAGAAAGGCGTTGTTAATCACATCCCACGTCTTGAGCAGCGGAGCAACCCAGGCGGCCGGCCAGCCCACGATGAACGCCAGCCACAGCGACCCGATCCAAACCAGCAAGCCGAGGCTCCAGAACTTGAGCCGGGCGCGGTTGAACCCTATATCGGTCACGGCGATCAGCCCGACGAAGGGGATAAGGAACATGGCCGTGGCCTTGCTGAGAACGCCGAAGCCGGCCAGTCCGCCAGATAGGATTAACCAGAGCCAGGGGGTAGCCCTCACCCCGTCGCTGACGCGACTCCCCTCTCCCTTTTGTAAATCAACAAATTAATCGAGGCATAACAAAGCTTGCTTTGTTGCTCCGACACATTTATCG
>JAGRCC010001147.1 GCA_020433785.1 Anaerolineae bacterium | reverse complement strand
TCTTTTGTGGTGGCCGGGTCGGTGCCGCTGCTGGTCTATCTGTTAGGGTTACTGTTCCCCATTCCGGCAGATGTTGCATTCCCTGTGTCGTTGGCCTTGTCGGGGTTAGCCCTTTTTGGACTGGGAGCAGCCAAAGTGTTTGTGACCCAACGGAGCTTTGCCAAGAGCGGGGTTGAGATGTTACTGGTTGGAGGGTTGGCAGCAGGTGTTGCCTATGGTGTTGGCGCTTTGTTAAAAGGTCTTGGGGGATAGTTTTTATGAGTGAGGATATAATAATGAACCCAGATACCAGCAACCAATCTGAACGTCTTTTTGAGCGGGGATTGATCACCCTGGCGCAAAAACAATATCAACTACCTGTTGAAGTAAGCCGGGGAATGACAATTTTGACCAGCGAAAGGTGGGAGGCCGGCAAAGTAGCTGCCGTCGTCGTTGATAACGAAAGCCAAAAAGTGACCCACATTCTCCTCACCCGCTCTCGTTTGGCACCTGATTATCGCCTAGTGCCTGTAAAGCTCATTGAACAGGTAGATGAGAATACTGTCTTACTTGATATTTGCAGTCAAGCTATAGAAACGTTATCAGTCCGACAAACATCCTGATTTTGTCCTTCTTCCGGAGAGTTCGATGGAACCGGGGTTAATTGAATTGGGAATCGATGATTGACAGTCAATGGGGCGCAAGTGTATTATACAGGCTGAAAAAGGAGTCAATGATGCCCCACGATGCCCCCAATCCGTTAGCCGATTTACAAAAAATTCCCTGGCTCACGGCGCTGGATCAACCCGGCTGGAATGAGTTGTTAGCGGCCACCCAGTTGCGTTTCTATAACCCTGATGAGGTGATATTTTTAGAAGGCGACCCACCTGAAACCTTTAATGTCATCCATCGCGGCTGGGTTAAGGCGGTTAAACTTTCACCGGAAGGACGTGAACAAATTCTGGATTTTATGGGGCCGGGCCGGCCGGTTAATCTTGCCCCCGTCTTTGCCGAACAAGCACTTCCGGTAACTTTGGTGGCTCTGGAAGAGGCTGCGCTGTGGACCATTCAGCAATCAACCTTGTTAGAATTATTAGACCGTTATCCGGCTATGGCCCGGAGGGTTATTCGTACCCTGGCCGGCCGTTTGCTCTACACAGTGTCGCTCATTGAAGATTTGTCGTTACGCTCGGTCACGGCTCGCCTGGCTAAAATTTTATTGATGCAGCTGGGTGCTAGCGAAAAACCCGTTATCTTTCGCCGGCGGTGGGCTACCCAGGCCGAGATGGCAGCTCGCCTGGGAACCGTGCCTGATGTTATCAATCGCGCCCTGCGTGATCTGGCTGACGAAGGTTTGATCCAGGTAGACCGCCGCCAGATTGTCATTTTAGACCACGAGGGCTTGACCGCTAAAGCTCAACTCTAGCCAGCAGCAATGTTGGCTCTCATTAGATAACTACTCAATAAAAGCCAATCTTTTCCCCTTAGCGTACATACGCACATAAAAGACTATCCCCCACCTCCCGGAGTGAAAAATACGTTTTCACTCCTTTATTTTTGTAATTACCCGTTAATCCCTCATGCTTTCCGGCCTTAAAACCGACAAAAGTCGAAGATGTTCTTCCCGTTATGTCGTAAACTGAGATTACTTGAATGAGTTATTCATAAGTAATTATTAAATTAAGTGAGGCAACTGACAATGGAAATTACAAAAGACACTCGTGTAGCTGATATTCTCAAAGAATATGGTGACATTGCCGAAGTGATGGAAGTATTTGGGGTTAAGCCGGTCGGGCGTTACTCGCTCCGTATGTTGGTGGCAAAGGCCCTCACCGTGGAGAGGGCGGCACGCGTTCATCGTGTACCCCTGGATGAGTTTCTAGAAATTCTGCGTCAGGCGACACAACCTAAAACAGAAACGCCTCCTACAGCTTAAATCTCGGGTCAAAAACTGCGCCATACTATGGACAAATTGCTAATTAAGGAGGTGCGAATATGAAATTGTCTAAGGTGTCTCGATCATTTTGGATATGGGCAGCGACTATAGTCGCAGTGATATTTGGGGGCCTGACCATTATCTCAGGTGGATCAGTCTTGTTTAACCAGGCTGCCCAGCAA
>JAGRCC010001146.1 GCA_020433785.1 Anaerolineae bacterium | reverse complement strand
CACTTAAGGGAGCAAGTATTTTTCATTCATCTCCGGCAGGGATCGGGCCCAGAACAGCCCCCTGATAGTAATGTTGCAAGATTTCCTCATGGGTCCGTCCGCTCCTGGCTAACGCTCGAGCGCCATACTGACACAACCCAACGCCATGTCCACTTTGGTCACCGGTGTCCGGACACGAGACCCCGCGCAGATAGCTTTCGGGGCGGCCGTGCCATACATCTTCGTTATTTCGGGTGTGCCCGCCGCAGTTGGCCGAAAAAACAGCATTGACCGTCTGCCCTTCATGCAGCAACACCATTCCGTGTGTCTCGGCAATCGCTTGGTCGGCGCGGGCATGGATTTTAGCTGGATCGTAGTGCTGGCACTGCGTCGTGGTGCAAATATCAGCGTTATGAAACTTCGGGTGTTCGATGGCGTATTGGGCGTAACTTCGGGAAGCGATGGCCTGGGCTTTTACCGCCTCAAAAGGCCACAACGCCGGCATTTCGGCCGGCACCACCGCCCGCAGATAGGTTTCCAAGCCCATCGTTTCAACATGACCATCTTTGAAAAGAACACGGATAAGCCGTTCGAGTGTCTCCGGCGGCACCTCAGCCACGGCCTCGCGCGCGACTGCCTCCGCCAGACCGGATAGGTCGATCATTCCGGCTTCATCCAACGACTCGATGATAAATACGCCAGGCATCGCCGCCAATCGTTCCAAATGGTGCTCCAAATCAGGGATATGTTCAACCCAGGCGTTATGCCGATACAGCGGATCTTTTGTCGGGTTAGCCCACAGGGCATAGCTCAAGCTGATCACCCGCTCGTCGCTCAAGCACTGCTGGGCGTAGTAGAGCAGTTGATCGGTAAAATCCGGATCGGCCGGGCCAAAACTCCCGGCCTCATCGATGATGATCTGGGCCTCAAGCTTATAGCGGTTCTCAAACAGCTCCAACACCCGCTGCCAACGAAAGGCATACCACGACGATAACCCCGGCTCATACAGCCAATCCGGCACAGCGCCCAGCGCCGGTGTGCCCCAATAGCCTTGAAACGCCAGCCGCCCATCAAAATAAGTGCGGATCGTCTCGTGCAGATAATCGTACCCGGCCCAGCCCTTGGTGGGGTTACCCTGGCTGTCGGGGTTGCCGTCTTCATTAAGTCCAAAAGCCAGCGGCGGAGCCACCAACTTCATCTCCGGCGCAGCCGACTTGATCACCTCCGCGGTAATACGCACCCATTGGGCATAGCGCTGGTAAAACTCCGGCGTAGTGTACAGCCGTTGGTTGGCGGGATTAGGATCGCCATTTTCATAATGCGTATTGAGCCGGCAGGCAAAGAAAACATACGGATCGAGCGGCTGCAATTCGGCCCACTTGTCGGCGATAAATCGGCCCAACCGCCGAGCCGATCCGCTCAAATCCTGCTGCCAGTCACGCGGGTGGGCGAAGCGAATATTGATAACTGCCTCAGGATTGGCCGCTTTATAATTGAAGATATCATTGGCTGCCAGATGGGGGTAAAGGCAGGTAATCGCTCCAGGTTTCCAACTCAGCATTCGAGCCGTATCATCCGGCTGCCCGTTAGCAACCCATAAACCAGGTCGACGCATGGGCCTCCTCCTCACTGATAGAATTCTTATCATACGTTAACTTCATCAAATTGATTATTCCATAAAATCTTTCAATTGCAAGCCCGATCCATTTTTGCGTCAACCACATAGACGTTTTTTTGATCTTATGCTACAATACCAGAACAAAAGTTCGCAAAAAGGGGTAAAAAATGGGATTTAGAGTACAAAGATCAATTGGACTAGGCAAATTTCTCCGGCTCAACCTCAGCAAAAGCGGCATCGGCCTGAGCGCCGGTATTCCCGGGTTGCGCCTCAGCGCGGGACCAAGAGGCTCTTTTATCAATTTGGGTCTGCCGGGTACTGGGATTAGCTATCGCAAAAAAATCGGTGACCATAACGTCATCGATTTCGGCGGCAGTGATGAACCGGCGCCGGTCAGCGCCGCGGCTGCACCAAAAACCAAAACACCAGCCCCCGGGTTTTTCGCTCCCTACCACGAGAAAGAGCTAGCCAAGGGGGTCGAAGCTTATCACGCCGGTAAAATCGACGATGCGCTGACCCATTTTTCGGAGGCTGCTCCGGATGAACCGGGCGCGGCAATTCTGGCCGCGGCGATCCTGGCCGAGAAAGACATAAAAGCTTACCAGCCTATTCAACTGCTGGAGGGCGTCATTCAGTCGGATGACCAGTTCCCCACCGATCTAATGGAAAAATATCTAGCCGATCTCACGCTGACCATCGCCATCACCCCCAAAGTCAGCGTTGAAGTCCCCATCGATGGCCGGGCCGCCACCCTGCTGCTGGTCGAACTGTATCAAGCCCAGCGGCGGGTCCGCGAAGCCATCGCCTTACTGGAGGAAGTAGTCGAGCTTAACACCGACCCCGTCTTAATTTTGTCCTTATGCGAACTCTACGCCAGCCGTGACTTATGGGACGGGATCATCGAGATTGCCAAGACGATTGAGTCGGAAGACGATGTGACCTTGGAAATTTTAATTTATTACGGGCGGGCAATGTATGAAAAGGAAATGTATGACGCCGCAATTTCCGTCTTTTCTAAGGCCATCCGGCGCACCAAAGATCGCCATCCCCTGCTGCTTCAAGAGGCGGCCTATTGGCGAGCCATTTCATATCAGGCCCAGGGTAAACAGCGCCGGGCCAACGAAGAGTTCCAAAAACTTTTCGCGGAAAACCCCGATTTTAAGGACGTCCGACAGCGGTTGCAGCACTTTTCGATCCGAAACTAATGAAACAAAAGTTTTAATTTGTGCTTAAGAATCGGTTCATATTGTTTTAATGTAACTCATGTAACATACAGATAACATCTCAATCAGAAACAGATTGGATGTTACCCCCTCTCTCCTAAGGAAAGCTCGCGTAGTGGCAGCGCGAGCTTTTCCCATTTCATGGAACTTTACAAAAAGCGTCCGAACGTATTTCGGACGCTTTTTTCTTTAATCCCCTTTTTGTGATAGAAAGCCGACCACCTAACGACACCCACATGCCTATCTCTCGACGGTCGGCGGTCAGCTAGCGTCGGTCTACCGGTTTAACCTCAAGTCTTGAAGTTCATACCATCAACTTAAAGACTTTGTGGGCGAGAGCCCCCGCTAACGGCTGGCCTCATCCGCGCTATTGAGACCGATCGTATAATCGACCGGCACCAACTGGATCCAACTGTTGCCCGGCTTGAGCGCGTAAGGTTCGCCATCTTCGGTGCTGAAATAAGGCGGTCGTGTACCGTCGGTTTGCCAGTAGCCTTTGGTGAGCTTACCGTCGCGGAAGAACCAGGCCCGCCCGGCCCCATTGACAATAATCCGCACCGAGGTCGCCCCGGTCGAGTCCTCCACAATGTCCGTGCGCTGGTGATCGCAGAAGTAGACGACGACGTTGCTGGCCGCGACCTGGCCGGACAACGTATCGCGCATAATGACACCGTTAATCCAGCGCAGATACTTACCCTTACCGGCGTCGTAATGCCATTCGGTAAAACTGCTGCCGGGATAGGGAATATAAATATCCTCGCCGGGTTCGCCGCTGCCGGTTTCGCTGAAGTAGAAGGGCGGCAGCGACACCGCCTTCTCTAAATTATTGGCTTTCAAATAATCACGAGCCGCCTTGGTATTGATCGACAGCCGCGTCTCCCAGCTTTCATTCTCATGGTAAAAATAGGGGGCGGGATTGTAAAATTCATCCAAATTGGCCTCGATGGCCGATTGCGACACCTCCCACCGCACCGGATCAGAGCCGCCGGAGTGGGCCAGCGCCCCCTGATACTGCGGCACTTCCTGGATATTGGCCAGCCGCACCGACCGGATCGGGCCGACCACCTCCGGCGTGTTGCCCAGGAAAATGGCGGTCAAGCGCGTCACCCACCACTCCGTAATCTCCTCATAGACGATGTCGGCGCTGTT
>JAGRCC010001145.1 GCA_020433785.1 Anaerolineae bacterium | reverse complement strand
CACGGATTATCTGGAAGAACCTTAATTGATAGCTATGGTCGTTAATCAATTAAACTATAAGGTCTTGTATTGGCTCACCACGAGGGCTCGCGCAGCTGTTTCAATTTGCTCATCGCTTGGCGCGGACCCTGAAGGCTCAGCTTCGCTCTGGAAACCCATCTCGACCAGCCGCCGGCGGGCGCTCTGGCCGGTATTATGGCCGCCGGCCGGGTGCCGGATAGCATAGGCCAACAGTTGGGCCGCCTGCTCGGTGTGACCGGTGCGGGTTAGATGCTGAGCCAGCCCAACCATCGCGGATAGGGTTTGGGGCATCGTGCCGATCTCGAGCGAGGTTTGGAGGGTTTTTAGAAAGTAGCGCTTGGACTGCTCATAATTGCCGGCCAGCCAGGTGACCTGGCCCAGATGATCCAGGGCCAGCGCCTGGCCGTAAGGTTCACCGATATCATTGAAAATGTCCAGGCTTTCCAGGCACAGCCGTTGGCCCTGATCCGGTTGACCCCGCCAGGCGCGAACGAGACCCTGATAGGTCAGACCAAAAGCCACGTGAAAATGGTGTTCGGCCGCTCGACACATGTCAACCCCTTGTTCTAAATGTTGCTCAGCCTGATCGTAATCGCTCTGGAAATACGCCATGCGTCCCAGAAAATTGTATAGCCCTCCGGTCACGCTGTGCATCCCTATCCGTTCGGAAATCATCATCCCCTCTTCGTAGTGCTGCCGGGCGGCTTGAAAATGACCCAGATTGGTTTCAGTTAAACCTAGATGAACCGAACAGGCCATAATAATAAACAGGCCGTTCGTCTGCCGGGCGACCGCTGCCGCCTCTTCCAGGTATTGTCTGGCCGAAGTGTAGCGGCCTAAATACCAATCGATCAAGCCGAGTTGATACAGCGGATAAGCGCGCTGCCACTGGCCGTCCGAATCAGATTGTTCGGAGATTGATAACGCCTCAAATAGTAAGGTTTGGGCCGGCTTATAGCGGCCTAAACGCAGGGTAAACCAGGCTTGCCAGGCCAGCATCTGGCCGTATATTTCGCCGATTTCGTGATAGCCGGTACTAAAGGTGCTCTTTCGCTCTTGATATATTTCGTACAGCTTGACCGACGCCCGCTGAAATAGTTCAAGCCCTTCTTCATACCGGCCAGCGATCTCATAAAGTTCGCCCAATCCGAGATGAAGTTTAAATAGACCTTGGACCCGTCCCTGCTCAATCGCCCAGGCCCAGGCCAGGCGAATATTGTCGATTTCGATATCCCGGTCAATCAATGATTTTTTATGATCGCGCTCGGTTTCAAAATTGCGCTGCATGGCGTAATCGGCAAAGTAAACACAATGGTGATCCATGGTCACTTCGTAGGCGGTGGGGTCATCTCTGAGTTTATCCAGGGCGTACTGGCGCAGCAGTTCGTGCAACTCGTATCGGCCCGAGGTTTCTTGGCGCACCAGAGAGCGGTCAACCAAATCGGCCAGGGTTTGAGGTGTGGCCTCCGCTACCTGCCGGGCCGCGGCCAAACTAAAGCCGCCGGCAAAGACCGACATCTTTTTGAGCGCGTCCTGCTCCCCAGCCGTTAACGAGCGCCACGAATAATCAAACACGGCGCGGATACTGCGTTGTCGCTCCGGTACGTTCTGGGCTTTGGTGGCCAGAAAATCGAGATTTTGCTCAATTTCCTGGGCAATATCGCGGCAGGACAGGGTGCGCACCCAGGCCGCGGCCAACTCCAGGGCCAGGGGCATCCCGGCCAGCAAGCGGCAGATACGCACCACGTCCGGCAGTTCCGCCTGTACGTCAAAATCGTGACGAACCCGCCGGGCGCGCTGCTCAAACAATTGCAGGCTCTCATACAACTCAAGGTCGAGGGGAACGCTGTCGTCGGAGGGATAGGGCAAGCCCCACAAATCAAAGACACATTCATCGTACAAGTTCAATCGGGTGCGAGAGGTGACGATAACTTTCAGGCCGGGCGCTTGTTCTAGCATAGCGACGACCTGGCCGGAATAGTCGGCTAAATGTTCGAAATTATCCAGCACCAGCAGCATCAACTTTTTGCGAACCGCGTTCAACAGTTGGATTTCGAGCGGCGCTTTGCCGGAGAATGACACGCCAATCGCGGCGCCGATGGCGGAAATGAAAGGAATCACATCAGCCTGGCCTGCGCCTGAAGTCGGGTTAACCCCTTTCAATGGCACAAAGTAGATCCCGTCGCGAAACGGCGTATCGGGTTCAAGATAGTGCGCGGCGATCTGCGCGGCCAGACGGGTTTTGCCCATGCCGCCTGTGCCGGTGATGGTTAGCAGCCGGCAATCGACCTCGGTCAGCAGTTCGGTAATTTTGGCTTGTTCAGCCCGACGATCCACAAATGAGGTAGTCGCCGCCAGCAGGTTATGGGGCGGTAAGGCCGCCGGTTCAACAATCGAAGTAGGCGCGCCTAGCTCAACCCGAATGGCCTGAGGCGGCTGCCACGCGCCGGTCCGAATCGCATCAACCAGCGCCATTGTTTCTGCCGAAGGCGCTACGTCTAACTCGTCGGCCAGTCGCTGCCGGCACGTTTCATATTGAGCCAGGGCCGCGCTGCGCTGGCCGTCAGCCGCCAGTAGTTTCATCAGTTGGCAGTGGCCGGCTTCATACCAGGGTTCGATACTTAACAGCCGCCGCGCGGCCTTGATGCCGGGGGCGAAATCGCCCTGTTGCAATGACGTCTCGGCCAGCTGGCCCAAGACATCCAAGGCCAGGCGACGCAATCGCTCCCGCTCGACCAGCAGCCACTCT
>JAGRCC010001144.1 GCA_020433785.1 Anaerolineae bacterium | reverse complement strand
TCGGAGGATAACTAGTTAGAAGTGGTGTTGTTGCGCCAGAGCGACGATTAAATTTTGTAATGCGGGGATTGCCCAGTCGTACGGGTGTGTGATGAACTCCGGCTCTTCTATTGCCACTCTCATGACTAAACTCCTTGATTATTGGACCCAGCGTCCCGGCTGGCTCAAATTTGACCCGGTGACCAGCAACTGGCTCATTATCTTTTCCGGCACCGCCGTGCGCATCGGTCTGAACTTTTTGGCCGGGATTATCATTACCCGCACCCTAGGGCCAACCGATTTTGGCATCTATTCGGTGCTGCTGGCTGCGGCCAGCCTAATCGGCGTGGCCGTCGACGCCGGTCTGACCGAGGCCGCCATCAAAACCATCGCCGTGGCCTGGACCCACAGCCGGCTTGAAGCTGTACGCCAGAGCCGGCTCTTCTTTTGGCTTAAACTCGGGCTGGCGGGAGTAGGTGTTGTGCTTTCGCTTCTGCTGGCTCCCGTCATCGTAACGTATCTATTGCGGCTGCCCGGCTACGGCTGGATATTCGCTTTAACTTTAGTTGGGGTGGTAACGACCACCTTGAGCGGATCGGTCAACGCTATTTTGCAGGCAATTGGCAAATTTAGCCAGATTTCGATGGTGCTGATTATCAGTTCCCTCGGTAGTTTAGTGTTGGCCGTCGGGCTGGCGCTTCTGGGTCAGTTGAACTTGGTTACGGCGCTGCTAGGCGTAAGTGCGGGCACCAGCTTGATCGGCTTTTTCATCGGCTATCGCGCCCTGCCCGCCGATTGGCCGTCGATGGTTTCATTTACGAAGCAGCCCCGGTTGGAGAACGGCTGGCGAGAGCCGGCCCAAGCGCTGTTTCGATTTGGGGGCTGGCTGTGGCTGGCCAACATCGGCAAAGTCCTGCTGGCCTATTTGGATATGTTTCTGGTCAACTTATGGCTTGATCCCATCACCGTCGGCGTCTATGCCCTGGCTCTGGGCTTGTCGCGCCGGACGGAAATCGTCAACCAGAGCCTTTACACCGTACTGCTGCCGATGGCTTCGGCCCTGAAATCGGGCCGGGCCATTACGGCCTATCTTTACCAGGGGTTGGTTCGCAGTGCGCTGGTCAGCCTGCTGCTGTTGATCTTAATCCCTATCAGCCAGTGGTTCATCCCGCTGATTTACGGCGCAGAATTCGCCCCGGCCGTTCGGCTTTTTCAATGGCTGCTTGGCCTGGCCATTTTCGATATTCTGACCTTGCCACCGCTGCTGCTCATCTATACTTTTGAACGATCCCAAATCGCGGCGTTGGCCGAGGGGTTGCGGGTCGTGATTTTAGTCGTTGTCAGCCTGTGGCTGGTCTCGAGTTTGGGGGTCTACGGGGTGATTGTGGCCAAGCTAATCGCCAAGGTGGTGGGCGTGGTGGTAACGCTGGGGCTACTGCTGCGCCATTACCTTCAACTGCGTCGGACAAATCGCTGATTGATAAACGACTGGAGCGACAAAGCTTGCTTTGTCAGCAAATTACCGGAGCGACAAAGCTTGCTTTGTCAGTCGGTCAAAGTAAACTTTGACGCTCCAAGTATAAGAGGCCATCATGACCCACATCATCATCCTCAACTACGCCTTCGATCCGACCGACCAGACCCCGGAGGCGCTGCTGCGCCACTACTTTTCGCTGTCCGCCTGGGCCGAAAGTGTGGCCCAAGCCGGCGCTGAGGTCACCGTCTTTCAACGCTACTCGCGCCCGGCGACTGTAACCCAAAACAACGTAACCTACCACTTCATCGCCGACCGGTGGGGGTCGCGCCTGCGCGGCTGGCAACTGCCCCAGGCTATGCATCGGCGCATCCGAACAGCGATCCTTACTCAGCAGCCGACCGTCGTCCACATCAACGGCCTGCTCTTTCCCCTGCAAATTCGGCACCTGCGAACCCTATTGCCCCACTCCTGCGCCCTTGTCGTTCAACACCACGCCGAAATCCCCTGGCCGGTCGCATCGCGCCGATTGCAACAATGGGCGCTGGCCGGCGTCGATGGCTATCTCTTTACTAACCATGATCTGGCCCAGCCGTGGCTGGAAAGCGGCGTCATCACCTCACCGGCATTGGTCCATGCCGTGATGGAAACCTCATCGCCGCTGGAATTTGACGAGCGAGCCACAGCACGAGCCAAAACCGGTCTACTCGGCCGGCCAATTATATTGTGGACCGGCAATCTCAAACCGAACAAAGACCCGCTGACCATCCTCGCCGGTTTCGAGCGGGTGCTGGCTCATGCGCCGGATGCGCGGCTGTATATGGCCTATCGCTACGGCGATATCCTGCCGGAGGTGCAGGCGCGTATCGCCCAGAGTGAGTTGTTATCCGCTGCTGTCACCCTGTTAGGCGCAATTCCTCACGCCGAAATCGCCGCTTACTACAACAGCGCCGACATTTTCGTGCAGGGCAGCGCCAAGGAAGGCAGCGGCATCGCCTTGCTCGATGCCCTGGCTTGTGGCGTCGTCCCGGTTGTGACTGATATCCCATCTTTTCGGACCATCACGGCCAATGGCGAGGCCGGTCATTTGTGGGCTGTTGGCGATGTGGCTAGTTTCACCCAGGTGCTGCGCACGGCCATCGACCGGCTGGATGACCACCCGCCCCGGCAAATACGGCGCTTCTTTGAAACGCATTGGCATTTTTCGGTCTTGGGACGGGCAGCGCTGCGGTTATACGAGGCGGTGTTAAGCGAGCGTTTGGGCTAATGCCATCAGACCGCCGAAGGCTGGCTTGAGCGGTTACTCTATTTCTATATAACAACACGGGCAACCGCTGGCCTTAACTGCCTCATTTGCTGCCCACAGCCTTAGATAATTCGCCCAGATAGGCAACCCGGCCTCAAAATGGGGATGATCGCCTCCGTTTTGGGTACTTTGGCGGCAAAATGAAAATTCCGCCAATTTAGCTATGCCTTGTTAGCCATAAAATGACCGTTCCGCTAATTTGGCGATGCCTTCTCCGTAGCTAAATGAAGGCTCCGCAAGTTGGCGGAGATCTGACGGTGATAAAAACAAGGCTCCGCAGATTGGCGGAGAGCTATCGGCGATAAGATAAAGGCTCCGCGAGTTTGCGAAGAGCTGTCGGTAATAAAAACAAGGTTCCGCTAATTTGGCGATACCTTCTCCGCGACAAAATGAAGGGTCCGCAAGTTGGCGGAGAGTTGTTAGCGCCAAGATAGAAGCTCCGCGAGTTTGCGGAATGTTAATAGTGACGCTGTTTTGCGATGCCGATCAGTCGGGTTATTCAAAAATTTGACGGCGGCAGTAGACAAAAAATAAAAAGGTGGTTATGATGACACATAAGGCTTACAACTTTCTAACCGTTATCACCTTTATCGACCCTCTATTTCAACTATCTTGACCAGGAGACTTCCTATGACAATTTCCTACCACGATCAAAGTGACTACAAGCTGCGTTACCCCAAATCAGACAATCGAGGCGCTATCATCACCATCGCCCGCAAGTTTGTCGCCTACGAGCAATATCGCCCCAGAGCGCAACAGACCCCCTACACCTCCCTAATGGCCGAGCTAC
>JAGRCC010000150.1 GCA_020433785.1 Anaerolineae bacterium | reverse complement strand
AGGCCGTGTGTCGAACCAACTCTTTTTGCTCATTGCCCATCGAGCCGGATACATCCATCATGTAAATAATAATGGCATTGCTCTGCGGCAGAGGGGTTTCGGTCCAGGAGCGATAACGAATATCATCCTTGATGGGGATGATCACCGGATTCTTGGGGTCGTACAGCCCGCTGGCCACCTGGCGGCGCAGCGCCTCTTTGTAGGTGCGTTTGAAGTGGCGCAAACTATCGGGACCCACCCGCCGAATGCGGCTGTATTTTACTTTCTCGCTGACGATATTTTTCTGGCCTTTGGGTTCAATATTGGGGAGTTCTAGTTCTTCGCCTAAAATTTCGGCCAGCTCTTCCAGGGTGATATCGACCTCGATGATGTGCTGGCCGGGATCTTTACCCGCTTCACCGGAGCCGTCCTGGGGGTCGCCCCGGCCAATGGGGTCGCCCACATCGCCCTCACCTTGGCCGACGCCGCCTGACTGTTTCGAGCCGTAGCGGAAGCGCGGCAGGTCGATTTGGGGCAAGGGGATGCTGACCGCCCGTTTACCCTGCCGACCGATCATCTCCCCTTGGGACATGTACTTACGTAAATTCTTTTTAATCTGCCCCCGCACAATTCGACGGAAGCGATTTAAATCTTGTTGGATTCTTTGCATTGGTTTGGTTACTCATCCGTTGTCTGTCGCCGGGTAAACCAATCTTAACCGAGGTGCAAGGTATACAATACCTTGCACCTTTACAAGTAACAAACAACTGTTCAATTTGATTTAGGCCCCGTTTGTATCGCCTCGGGCAAAGATGCTGGCCACGTAGTTCAGTACGTCGGTCGCGCTTTGCTCATTATAGCCAAAGTTCTTGATCAAACGGGCTTTGACGACGTCAATTTTCTCCTGAGTATCCTGGTCGATCACCTGACTTACCAGTGAAGTCAACTTGATACTGTCTTTTTGGTCTTCGAACAACTTCAACTCAAGCGCTTTTTGCAGGCGCGCGTTCGTTTTATAGTCAAAGATCTTGCCCTCGATAGCCAGCGCGCCGATATAGTTCATAATCTCGCGCCGGAAATCGTCTTTGCGGCTTTCGGGAATATCGATTTTCTTTTCAATGCTGCGCATCAATCGCTCATCGGGTTCTTCGGCCTGCCCAGTGAATTTGTTGACTACTTTTTCACGCTGCGTGTAAGCCTTCACATTGTCGATGTAGTTAGCACACAAGCGTTTGATGGCTTCTTCGTCAGCGCTGATGGCCCGCTGGACTTCGTTTTTGACAATTTCGGTGTACTCATTTTTGACCACAGCCAACAGTTCCCGATATTTCTTGCGCTCATCTTCGTCGGTGATCAGAGGGTGGTTCTTTAACCCGGATTCCAGTTCATTCATAACCATGAAGGGGTTAATGTAACCGTCTTCCTGGTAGTTGACCAGCGAATTGCTGATTTTATCCTGAACGTAACGGGGGCTGATCCCCTCCATGCCTTCCCGGCGAGCTTCCTTGCGCAGCTCTTTGATGTTGTCTTCGGTGAAACCGGGCAGCGTTTTGCCGTCGTAAAGTTTGAGTTTTTGCAGTAAGGTCAGATTGGCTTTTTTCGGCTCTTCCAACCGGCTCAGGACGGCCCACATAGCCGCCATTTCTAACGTATGCGGCGAAATATGGACCGGCACTTTTTTGTCGTTGAAATCTCGCTCATAGATTTTGATTTCGTCTTTGAGTTTGGTGATATAGGGCACGTCGATGCGTACCGTCCGGTCTTTGAGCGCCTCCATAAATTCGTTGCCCTCCAAGCGGCGATATTCCGGCTCGTTGGTGTGACCGATAATGACTTCATCAATATCGGTTTGGGCGAATTTTTTGGATTTAATGCGATGCTCCTGGCTGGCCCCCAGTAAGTCGTACAAGAAAGCCACATCCAGCTTGAGCATTTCAATGAACTCGATCAACCCCCGGTTAGCGATATTGAATTCGCCGTCAAAGTTGAAGGCGCGCGGGTCGCTATCGCTGCCGTACAGGGCGATTTTACGATAAT
>JAGRCC010001143.1 GCA_020433785.1 Anaerolineae bacterium | reverse complement strand
TAGCAGCAGCCCCATAAAGGAGATTTGGTTAATCACAAAGAATTCGCACGCCGCCAGACAAACGACCGTCGCTGATCGAGGCCGGCTGTCCAGGAGAGCCAACTCCCCAAAAAAGTCGCCGGCGGCCAGCCTGGCCAATTCGAGCTCACGGCCTTGATCATCGATTTTGAAAACGCTGACCTGCCCGTCGAGAATGACGTACATATTCTCCGACTCGTCGCCTTCTTGATAGACGACCTGTTTTGCCTCCATCGAGACGGTCTCGCCCATGCCGGCTAGCTTGTGCAAGGCCTCGTCAGACAGCCGGCTGAAAAAGGGCACTTCTTTAAGAATAGTTTCAATAGTCATTGTGAATTTCCTGTCTGACAAATTCGTTAAGGAGAGATAGCCCCATAGGAAGTAATCGTCTTGCCCCCTACTCCCGATTTCATACTCCCTACTCCCATACAGCCAGGCCGCGAGTTACCCGGCTTTCTGCCAGACAGTGGCTAAACCCACAAAAGCATGCTTCATTAGGGTAATAATATCCTCTGGGGGTGTAAAAGTCGTTCTGGATAGCCAGTAAAATTCGGCCCTGGCAGGCTGGGCAGCGACTTTGATCAGTAGGTGATTGTCCTCATCGGTGACATATTTATCGCCCGTGGGCCCTAACGGCGTGCCCGCCTGTTGGTTGAGTTTAGCCACCAAATCTCTAGCCGTTTTCTCATCCCAGCTCGATAAAAAGAGCACCTCATCACCAACCATGGCAAAGGCGGGGGTGAGTGGCTCGTTTTCTCTACCCGCTCCAGCTCTGGTTCTATCATACATACCCTGGAATTGCTGCTTAACTTTTTCCCGCGAATCTGAGACAGCGATAATATTATCCAGGAGCGTAATCGTGCCTAGCGAGTAGACGCCCCACAAGAATTGGCGCACTCCGCTTTTGACCAGAGAATAGAGCTTGTCCTCCGTGGTTTCGGCCTTGGTGAAATAGCCGTTGATATCGTAGCGGTCGATCACCGCTCGCTCCGGGGCCACGCCCGGCTGGCCGGTGCGAATAAACAGTTGGGTTAGCCGGTTGCCCATCTCCTCGCGGATGTACTGGCACAACTCCAGGCCGGCTGTGTCGCTTTCCATCACCACATCAATAAAGGCCACCGCGAGACCAAATTGGATATCAGGTCTACGGCGAAGCAATTCAAGCGCGGCGGCTTTACTTTCAGCCGTATGAATTTTGAGCGGCAGGCCGTACACCTTAAACTCTTTCATCGCCAGCTTGGATATACTGAGCACATCGGCTTCATCGTCGACCAAAAGCAGTTCCCATTCTTTATAATACATCGTTGCTCTCCTTATTAAATTGTATCGAAATGATTGAATAAACGGCTAATATTGACTTAGGCTGATTTGGTTGCAACGCCTAAAATTAACCGCTGAATTTAGCCCGCTAACGATGCGGCGGATAAGCCCCGAACCTTTCGCGAATGAACTAAAAACACCGCTGCGAAAGTGCTGTCGTTTTATTCGCTGGTTAACCGGCCAATGAGCGCGGCGAATACCGCCACCTATTTTTGGAACTCAGCCTGGGCGCAGTGTAGGTCGGTTTAAGAATGAGATTAGTTGGGGACGGGCAAAATGAGGCAATCCGATCGAAAGTGACCCCGATATTGTACCCGCAATCGCCACAAAATGACAAGGAACTGAGGTCGATTTCAGGCCACTGCTAAGAACTAAATAATTCCTATTTTTTACTCCCCGGTATCAGTCTCAGGACAGATCAAACCCCTGACTACGAATGTACCGCCCAAAATCGGAGCGAGCCGGGACAGCATACTGCCGCGTCCGATTTTCCGACCACCCGTAATCATCGCTAACCCCAAATTGCTCAACCCCTCGCTGCCGGTCCGGTGGCGTTTTTTCGATGGCTTCACGCCGGCGATCATAATCCGCCACGTGTTCGATCATGGCGCTGTCATCGTAACGGTTGGTGTGGACCGTGACCTCGAGCGGTAACCGCAGGCTAATCCGTCCGGCCTCAACCGGCCAGCCTACGCACAAGCCGGCCACGGGGAATACCCAATCGGGCAGCTCCAACGCGGCGGACAGCCCATCGATCTGATCCCGAACTTGGCTGACCGGACAGCAGCCCAAACCGACCGACTCGGCCGCCATGATGAAAGCTTGCATGGCAATCCCGGCATCAACCGCCGCGTTCATAAACGCATCCAAATGATCGTTGGCAAAAGGATGGTTGCGCCACGCCGCCAGCCGTCGGATGCGACGGCTATCGCCGCACCAGACCATAAACAGCGGCGCGCCGGCAATCCAGGCGGTAGGGGTTGATAAATTCGCAATGTGCTGCTGCTTATTCCGATCGGTGATCAGGATGACACAGGCTTGTTGCAGGTCCGATTTTGAAGGGGCTGAGAAAGCCGCGGCCAACAACACCTGTAACAAATCCTCAGGAATAGGATCGGGTTTGTAGGTGCGGCAGCTGCGGTGGGCCAGCATATCGGCCAGCGTTTTGTTTGGCGCAATGGTATGGCCTATCGTTGTCGGCAAACCAAAGCGCTGTTGGATTAGTTCATTAATGGACAAAGTCACCCTCCGTTACTAAAAATTTAGGCTCAATATGGATTCCAAGGAGGTCATAGACATGGCGGCAATGGTCATGCCCGAATGT
>JAGRCC010000149.1 GCA_020433785.1 Anaerolineae bacterium | reverse complement strand
AAGAGATGACAAATTTTTTGGTTCCGGCTCAAACGCAAAAAAAAGTGCGCTCACCTGGGAGGAAGTGAACGCACTTTTGAAGTTCCTATTGCGCCTGTTAAAGATAAATCTTGGGGAAGATTTTTTTTCCAGCGTCAGTCAGGCCGATAAATTTTAGAGGCTTAATTATGGCTGTGGGTGCAGCCACTTGGGAGGACAGAGACGCAATAGGTTATTAACTGGGCTTACTATATCACGGTTCATCAGGGCTGTCAGTAAATATCGCGTAAATATTTCCAACGCTAAAACAAAGGTTTTCAATGCTTTTCTAAAGCTTTTCAACACTGTTTTGACCAGGCCAGTGGCCTTACCGGCTCAATAAATGCCCAATTTTTTGCTTGCTTCCTGACGGTAACCGTGCTACACTCCTTGCGTTTGGCGGTTATCATTCAATAAATCGCATAGCTTGAGCCGGCGCGCTGGTCGAGACCGGATTGAAAGAGACCAGGCCTTTTACTGAGTCATGGGCTGGCTAATAAACATGGCAATACCAACGTAAGCAAGATGAATTTTCAACGCTTCAGATGATTAGACCCCGGCGAACCCAAAGTTTAGACGCCCCTGATACCGACCGGACGCCGATCACACGTGATCGGCTGGTGGAGTACAGGCGTTTACTCCGTTATGTACGCCCTTACCGGGCCAGGGTGCTGGTGGCGCTGACCGCACTGTCGCTGGGAACGGTGCTGGGACTAACCATGCCGCTCGTCGTCCGCAGTGTGGTCGATGTGGTCTTCATTGAGCAGAGTCTGCCCCTCCTTAATCTTTATACCTTGCTCCTGGCCCTGATTTTTTTTACACAGGCCGTATTTAGCTTTATCAACCGCTACAACATGGGCTACACCGGCGAAAGAGTGGTAGCCGATATCCGCCAGCAGATCTACCAACATCTGGTGTCGCTGTCGCTGCGTTTTTTTGCCGACCGGCGCACGGGGGAGATTGTGTCCCGCGTCACCAACGATGTCACCACCCTTCAGGCGGCCGTAACCGATAATCTGGTGACCCTCTTGCAGCAGAGTTTGACTTTAGTGGGAGGGGTAATCTTTCTATTCTGGCTCGATTGGCGATTGACAGGTATTATTTTGTTAGGTGTCCCGATTGTGACCTTAACGATGGTTTACCTGGGCCGGAAGATTCGCCAGGCGTCAACCGATGTCCAAGATCGATTGGCCGAAGCGTCGGCCACGGTTGAAGAGAGCGTCGGTGGCATTCGTATTGTCAAATCGTTTGCTCGAGAGGCGTACGAAATCACCCGGTTCAATGCCAAAATCGAACAGACCTTTGAGGCGGCTTTGCGCCGCGTCAAAATATCGGCCTTTTTAGCGCCGATCATCGGCTTTATGGCTTTTATGTCGATTACCATCACGATCTGGTTTGGCGGCTACGAGGTCATTCAAGGGCGGTTGTCGCCCGGCGGGTTGGTGGCCTATTTGATCTATACGATGCTGGTAGCCGGTCCCATCGCCGCTTTTTCGACGCTCTACGGCCAGTTTCAGGCTGCCTTGGGCGCGACCGAGCGGTTGTTTGACCTGCTCGACACGCCCCCCGAAATTGCCGACGCCCCCGACGCTGTCCCCCTCCCGGCGATCATCGGTCAGGTGACGTTTCACAACGTCAGCTTTGATTACGGTTCGGCCATTCCCGTGCTGCGCCAGGTCAGTCTCGATGTGCCGCCGGGGCGGGTGATCGCCCTGGTGGGGCCAAGTGGGGCCGGCAAAACCACCCTGGTCAATCTCATTCCCCGCTTTTATGATGTCAGCGACGGGTGTATTACTATCGATGGGTACGATATCCGACGGGTCACCAACCTCAGCCTGCGGCAGCAGATCGGCATCGTGCCTCAGGAGACGATTCTCTTTTCCGATACCATTCGCGAAAATATTCGCTACGGCCAATTAGATGCGACCCAGGCGGAAATCGAGACCGCGGCCCGGGCGGCTAATGCTCACGATTTTATTTCAGCTATGCCCCATGGATACGAGACCTTAGTGGGCGAACGGGGCATCAAATTAAGTGGCGGCCAGCGCCAGCGGGTAGCCATTGCCCGCGCTATTCTCAAAGATCCACGCATCCTCATTTTAGACGAAGCCACCTCGTCTCTCGACAGCGAGTCGGAACAATTGGTGCAGGAAGCGCTGGAGCATCTGATGCGTTCGCGCACGACCTTTGTGATCGCCCACCGGTTGAGTACGATTAAAAACGCCGATTGGATCGTGGTGTTGGACCAGGGGCAGATCATCGAGCAGGGTACGCATGACGATTTGCTCAAAAACGGCGGACTATATCATAAACTTCATACGATGCAGTTCAGACTTGATTTAGAGGTATGAGCCTTGGCTCTTAGCTGATGTTATCCGTCTTTCCAGCTAGAATGAGCTTAGCCTGATCCCAAAGTTCATCCATCTCCGCTAACGTCATCTCCGTAAGCTGACGGCCCTGGGCTTGCGCTAGCGCCTCCATCTGTTTGAAACGCCGCGTAAACCGAGCGTTGGTGGAACGCAGCGCGCTCTCAGGGTCGATGTTCTGCCAGCGAGCTAGATTGACAATACAAAACAGCAAATCACCGACCTCGGCTTCCAGGTGCTCCGGCTCGGTGGCCTCGGCTACTTCGCGCGCCTCTTCATTGATTTTGTCCAGCACGCCCTCAATATCCGGCCATTCGAAGCCAACCCTCACCGCTTTTTTGGAGATAGCCAGCGCTTCGGCCAGAGCAGGTAGCGCCTTGGTTACGCCATCAAGAGCCGAGGTGTTGTTGTTAGTTTGGCCTTTAGCGGCTTTTTCGGCCTGTTTGATCGCCTCCCAATGAACCTTAACTTCATCGGCGTGGGTTACCTCGATATCGCCAAAAACGTGGGGATGCCGCCGCAGCATTTTGCGGTTAATGTGATCAAGTACCGTGCCCATCTTAAATTCGCCAGTTTCGGTGGCAATTTGGGTATGCAGGACAATTTGCAGCAGTAGATCGCCCAACTCTTCGGCCAGCGCCTCCGGGTCATTCGCATCGATGGTTTCCAGCACTTCGTACGCTTCTTCCAACAGATAAGGGCGCAGCGTCTGGTGAGTCTGTTTTCGATCCCAGGGGCAGCCGTTTGGGGAACGTAGGTGAGCGATGATTTGCTGAAATGTATTAAAGCCGCTGGGGTTCGGATCGGCCGGCAGATAGAGAAAAGCCGGGGCTGCCAGGTAGGGCTGGTGGTCAATTTCCGCCAACGGCCCGGACCAGGTGGCCTCGGTCGGTACGCCGGGGCTATAAACCAGCGTCACGCTAAAATCAGCCGGATAGGCGTTTAACAGGGTTTGTTTAAGTTGAGTGGCCAAGGCTCGATCGCTGATGTATCTAATCAGGGCCGGTCGGTCCGGCTCCAACAGCGGGTGATACAGCCGGGCCAACTCGTTGGCATCGGCCAATTGCAAGCTATGTAGTTCAGTCAAATCGAGGGCGGCTACCACGGCCTCAAAGTAACTTAATCCGGGCACAACGGTTACCGGCAGTCCGGCGGATTTGGCCTCGGCGCATAAATAAGGCGTCACCGGATCATCCAGACGGGGATGGCCCGGCACGGCGAGAATAAGCTCCGGCCGGCGCTGGCTCGTTAGCACCAACTCAACGGCAATCTGGTGGAACCGGTCGGCGGCCGGTTGGGCCGGGTCGGTTGGGGGCGTTATATATTGCAGCTGGCCCGGAATGTCGGGCAAGCTGGGATGAGAGGTGTAAACGTGAATTTCGACAGCATAACGCAGATACTGAGCAGCAGCTTCAGTCCACAATTGGCTGTCGCCCGGCCCAAGGCCGATGATGGTGATTCCCGGACTCATTTGGTAGCTCCTCATAAATAGTTAGTTGGTTGGTTGGTTAGTTAGTTAGTT
>JAGRCC010001142.1 GCA_020433785.1 Anaerolineae bacterium | reverse complement strand
CGGATAGCTTTGATTTGCCCTGAATGTCTAAGAAGCTGTTTTAAAAGATTGGTTCAGTCTAAAAATGGCCTAATACCGGGCTGATATGAGACTTTTTCGACCTCGTTTTAGGTAAAAAGACTGAACCAATCTTAGCCGGTGGGACTTTTAAAACAGCCTCTAAGGGTCTAGACGGGGAGTAACTGGAGCTAAAATTTAACCTTACAATTAAAGAGAAAATATAGAAGGAGAACAAAATGACTCAGCACTTACAATTTAGCTTAACTCAATTGTTGGAAACCCTTGAGATCGAGGAGTTAGAGGCAAAGCCGCTCATCGAATATCTTGAGCGGCTTTACGGGCCAGACATCCAGGCACTACAGGGCTTGTTGAGCATCGTACAATACGCCAATACGGCTAACGAGCGGGGAGACCCGGACTTAGCCAAGGATCGAGGCCTTGGTAATCCTACCGGACCAGGCCGACCCCTGATATCCGGGCCGGGGGGACAAGGTTGTGCAAGAGGCCACAGAAGATAAAGCGGTGGTATACTCAATAAAACTTATGACGTGATCAAGCGGATTAATAATATGATACCTACCGAATGGGTCACAATCGATAGGGAGGGCATCCTCTCTACCGATTGTGACATCAGGTTGATTAGGCTTGGCCGTTGGTTAGAAATAACACCCACAGATACAGCGTCGCCAGGCCAATCATGATGGCTCCGGACGGCGCGCCGGCCAGGGTAAACTTCTTGACGAAACCGCGTGATCGACGCGGGGCCGTACCCTCAGCCATGGTCTCCGCCTCGGAGGTTTGGTGATAGAGTTCAACCTGACTGGCGGCAATCTGCCCCGCCGTTGCCCCCAAGATGGTGGAACTGGACCCGGCCAGTACGCCGAATGACAGCGTCCACCACAGGAAGTGCGGCGGCCCGGCTATTTGCGTCTCCAGTAAGGCAATCAAGGGCGTAAACGCGGCCGCGGTTGGTCCGGCATCGATTACAGCCGTCACCGTGGCGATGAAGAGCATGAACAGCAGTGAAGCCACAATCGGGTTAAACCCGTACAAGTTCAGCAGCACCCCTTGAACCAGGGTCAGGACGCCGGTGGCAGTCACCGCGCCGGCCAGAACAAACAGCCCCACGAAGGCCATCACGTTTTCAAGCCCCACTTCATTGATCATTTCGCGGTGAGACAGCCCCGATGTCGCTAGCGCCAACACCGCCCCGACCAGGGCGATAGTGACCGGCTCGATGCCATGGATCGACTCGGTAGCGAACAGTACCAGCGACAACGACAACCCGACCAAACCACTGATTAGCGCTCGCTTGTTGCGAATGGCCAACCCGCTGCGATGCCCCATCGTGACCACCGACAGAATACTGCTGGTCTGATCGGCCAAATCCTCCGGATCGCGCAGGTTTTCGCGGAACAACCACATCAGAAAAGCCAGCACCACCAGTTGGATGACCACGTTGGCCGGGAACATCCCGCCAAACTTGAGGAAGTCCAGGAAGGGGATGCCCGCCTTTTCCGAGATGATGAGGTTAGGGAAATCGCCGATCAACGTGGCGGCCCCCCCTAAGTTTGACGCTACCAACTCGCTGATGATGTACGGTTCCGGCGAAATCTCCAGTTCGTGCAGCAGCGCAATGGTCAAGGCCCCCATAATCACAATAACGGTCAGGTTATCTGAAAACAGCGAGAAGATGAAGGTGAACAGGGTCAGATAAATGAACAGTCGCTTGCGACTACCTCGGGCCAACTGCGCAATGCGGATGCTGATCCAGTCGAACAGACCGGCGGCATGGAGAATGTTGGCCAAAATGGTCATCAAAATCAACAGCATGATGGTGGTTAGCGAGACGGCCTGCATGGCTTCGTGACCATCGAAGAAGCCCCGGAAGACTCCCCACAAGATCGTGGCGACCGCCCCGCCCAGGAGCAAGGTGCCTCGCGGCATAAACTCGATGAACACCAGGTAAAAGGTGACGCCGAGGATAGCGATGACACCCAAGATATCGAACATTTCAGGTGAAAACATAATTTGGTTACCTCCTAAATAGGTTAATATTTTTTGATTGATCAGGATTTACGCAGTTTTAAGGGTGACAGTCACTCGGTCACACTAAATCGACCTGTTTGAAAAACCCAGCTTCTGATTTATTGACAATAACTGACTGTCACCTGAGTTTTTGCGTAAGTCCTGTTGATTTAATCGATGGGTTCAGCCCAATTAATCGACTGAACCCATCTTAGCCGGTTAGATGTTTAAAACCGTCGCTGAGTCATTACCATTGATTGCTCCTTCCCCCTATTGACCGAGCGCGGCCACCACTTCAGTGGCGGTGAAAATGCCGGTAGCCAAAACATATTGGATGATGGGCGACGGCTCGACGGCCTGGTGGGCGGCGCTCACCTTGACCGGATATTGATACAGGTCTAGCGGCGCTAACGGCACCATTACCGGGGTTTGGGTTTGTTCAGCCAGCGACACAAGCAGTTCACTACCGCGCGGCACCACCAGTTGCAGGTCCGGGCTTAAGCCCACCGGCGCCAGCAGCACCCGATCGACCTTCTTGGCCAACGCTTCAGCCACATCCGTAAACCGGATCGGACTGATGGCCACATCAGCCGGTAAGATCTGTTTGAGTTCGCTCAAGATCTGGGAACTGGTGGCTTCGCCGGCCGGCAGATGAACCAGGATCAGTTCAATGGTCCGCTCTTTGCGGTGGCTGATCAGCCGCACCGTTCGGTCAATCACCGCATTAATCCCGAACAGCATCAGCACTTCGTTCGAACCGATCTGGCCGGACAAGAACTCGCTCAAAATGCGCTGGCGTCTCAATTCTTGCATCATTTCCGTATCGAGGACTTCAATGAGCCGCGTCCATTGAGCTTGCTCGACCAACTCGGTGACTTGCTGTGGCCCAAAGACCGTGTCATAAGCCTTTTTTAAGGCGTTGTGGGCCGCGGCCTGGGCTACTTGTCCCGTAGCAAGGATGGTTACGATTCGCTCGAAGCTTTCCTGTAGCGTTAAACCATCATAGCCGTCCTCGCCGGGTTTGTTTTTTAGATAGGTTTGCTTGATGCTCTTGATCAGGGCCACGGCGGCGTCGTCAGCCCCGTATCGTTGGGCGTGTGCGCCCAATTTCTGGATCAAGCTTGGCGTTGTTTCCATAATTTACCTCCATAAGTTGAATTAATTTTGTTTTTGTTGTTTGATAGTTCATCTCGTTCATTACCGCAGGGCGGCCGGCTGATCATCGAGCGTCACCACGATGTCGGCCACCTGCCCGGTTTGGTACACCTTTAGAGTGATGGTGTCGCCGATGGCCTTGGCCTGGATGAGTTGGCTCAAAGTCTCCATCGAGTTGACCGGCTGGCCATCGACGGCCAGCAGAATGTCGCCTCCGGCCAGAACCGTCCATTGTCCCCAGCGTACCGGCTGGTGGCCGGGGGTTAGGCCGGCTTGCCAGGCCGGTGAACCGGGATATATGCCCTGAATGAGCAGCCCGTGGTCGAACACCGCCCCCAGGCTTTTGGCCCGCTCCGCATCCAGTGACAGGCCGATCAGCCCCAGAAAGGGCCGTGACACATAACCTTTGTCCATCAACTCGGCGATGACGCGCTGAACCGTGCTGCTGCTCAGAGCAAAGCCGACCCCTTGCGACCCCTGACTGGTGGAGGCGATGACGCTGTTGATGCCGATCACCTCGCCCTGTTGATTAAGCAACGGCCCGCCGCTGTTACCGGGGTTAATGGCCGCATCGGTCTGGATCATTCCGCCCATAACCGCCAGAAACGGGTCAGGGCTGGAGACCTGCCGGTTTAGACCGCTGATATGGCCGACCGTCAGCGTCTGATCGAGACCAAAGGGGTAACCGATGGCAATCGCTATCTGGCCCACCTTTAGGGTGTCAGCGTTGGCGAAGCGGGCCACGGTCAGTTCGGTGTCCGGGACGTCAATGTGGAGCAAAGCCAGGTCGGCGCCGAAATCCTGCCCAACGACCGCAGCCTTAACCACGCGTCCACTTTCCAACTGCACCACCACATCGGTGGCCTGATCGACGACATGCTGATTGGTGACGACGTACCCCTGGCGGTCGATGATGAGACCCGACCCGGACTCGTCTCCCTGAAGCTCGGCCGCGTTCAGATCAATCTGGCCATGCTGCACCATGACGATCTTGACGACGGCGGCTCCGACCTGCTCGTAGACATGGGTCAGCACCGCTTCCTCATTGGCCAGGGTTGGCCCGTCATCGAGGTTTTGGTGGGCCGCCGCCACGGTAACGGGCAGCTCGATGAGACAGATGTGGGTTAGCAGCAATAAACTGACCAGCGTATTGAGGATGATTAAGATCAGATATCGCCACCGCACCTTGAAGAGCCGCATATTGAGCGAAACAAAACCCGCCGCAGCATTGGCCTGGCCAGCTTCGTCATATTGATTGAAACTTGAATTCATATGGGTATCCATTAGATTTTCTCCTTCTCAACCTGGTAAGGCTGGGTAAAAAAAGCAGGGCAGTGCCGAGTTTGGCCCGACAAAGCCCTGCTTTGTGACCGAAAGTTATTCA
>JAGRCC010001178.1 GCA_020433785.1 Anaerolineae bacterium | reverse complement strand
GGAATGATTTTTCGACGGTAGGAATGATTTTTGGACTGAGAAGAGACAACAACGGATGGGGAAAGGAACGGATGGCACAGAAAGCAATCCGTTCTTTCATAATCCGTTGTTGTCGTTTTTACCGCAAATGACCGTTACAATATCTCAAATCGGCTTTCAAACAAACAATCACCAAACAACCAGTCTCCAATCTCTAATCACCCAGGATTGTCGCTCATTCGGCGAGCCTCTGTCTGGTTAAATAGTTGGTTCAGAGTCACCGCTTTCAAGCCTCGATACCGGGCTTCCTCCAGTAACGCCGGCAGCACCGCGACCGTTTTGGTGGGGTCTTTAATCCCGTCGTGCAACACAACAATCGCGCCGGGCCGCAGCATCGAGGTGAGCGCCTGCTGCATGTACCAGCGCGGCGGATGCAGCGGGTCCGATACGTAGGCTGAACCAAGGACAATATGATATCCTTCGGCTTCAATGGCATCCAATTGATCGGGCCTGATCCAGCCACTTCCGGGACGAAGCAGCTTGGGCCATTGGGTTTGTTGAATCAACGTTTCCGTTTGCCGGATGGACCTCATTAACGACTCGGTTTTCATAAAAACCGTCCGCTGATCATAAAACGAGTGATTGGCCACTTGGTGCCCTCGTGCTCTCATGATATCAACGTAGTTTGGATATTGTTCTATCCTACTGCCAATCAGAAAAAACGTGGCTTTGGCGTTGTATTGGTCAAGGATATCCAGGACTTGGTCGGTAAAGGGCGGCAAAGGTCCATCATCAAAGGTGAGGGCGAACGCGTTAGACTCAGGGTTTCCATAAAAGGTGATCCTTGGAATGAACTTCTGCACGAGTCTAATCACCAAAAAGGGTTGATAGAATACCAACGAGGCCAAATATCCAGCTACAATGGTAATCACAAGAGAGGCTATTTTTCCCATCGCTAGGGGTCGGTTGTAAATTATTCTCATCGTTATCAAAAAACCACGGATTTCACCTATGACACCGATTTTTTGAACTTAAATCTGTGACATCTGTGTCATCCGTGGTTAATCCTTACCACTCACACCCGCCAGGGGTGCGCTCATCTCGTCCAACGCGCCGTGAATGGCGGCACCCTACGAACTCAAGGCTGTCGAGCCTGCACCGGCGGCACCAATTGATACTCAATCTGCGTCGGCAACTGCACCCGCTGCGAAGCATCAAGAATTTCTAGGGAAACTAGTTTGCCGGCCTCATCGTAGTCCAAAATAAAGCCCGGTTTATCTTCATCGCTCTCTGAGATAGGCGAGTCATTGAAGATAACGGTTAGGGTATCAGCCTCGCTGTCGTAGATGATTTTCATAAGCCATTCGTCCGCAATAAATGGCGGGTCTCGTCCCTCGACCCACCCTACGGGCTCCCTAACACTCGCTGAATCCGCACTCGTGGCACTTCTTGCAGCCCTCGATATTCAGTAGGCTGGCCGAGCCGCAGCTAGGGCAGAGGTCGCCTTTGGGCATGAGCGGGAGCT
>JAGRCC010001141.1 GCA_020433785.1 Anaerolineae bacterium | reverse complement strand
GCCCTCTTTTTTGAAAACCGTTTTACCAGAGATTTGGAGCGATGCAATAGTTTGACGGATGGCGTCTGCTTGAAACGGCCCGGCAATACGCACTTTTTGTTCTATGGTGAAGATACCAACGCCATTCAACTCAATTTATCGAGTATGGCCGGTTCGCAGCAGGCTATTGCTGTTGATGCCAAGAAAAATTACACCGAAATAGACTTAGGCGCGCTAACACCCAAAAATCAGACGTGGACTGCGCCTTACACCTCTGATTGGGCCATCGCCGTGGGTGACTTCGAATCTACCACTACACCGACTCCGGTCACACCCACTTCAACATCCGTACCGCCAACGATCACTCCCATGCCCACGCCTGACGAGTCCGGCTCATTTCCGGTCAAAATCAATTTTCAACTGGCCTCTTCCGCTGGTGTGACTGGCTATCAAATTGACGATGGCTCGGTCTATAGCGCTCAACGCAGCTACGGTTGGAGCAGCTATCACAAAGACTTGGCTCGCACTCGAAACGTACACAGCGATCCCCGCCTAGATTCATTCGTGCATTTTCACGCTAATAGTAAATGGGAAATTGATCTGCCCAACGGCGAGTATACGGTTGAGTATAGTTTAGGTGACCCGGCTTATGCATCGGAACTTTTTCTGGAGATCGAAGGTGAGGTGGCTGTCAGCCGGGTCGATACAGCCATCAATGAATTTATTCACGATACGGTTGACGCCACTGTCCAAGATGGCAAACTGACACTGTTTGGCGGCGCTTTGGAAAAAGGCACCAAAATTAATTATATCATCATCGATCGAGCCACTGCGCCGAACCCAACGCCTACGCCCACCAATACCCCTAAACCGATTCCGACTGCGGCGACCTTGGCCATAAGCGGCCCGGACGCGGTCGATGCAGGTGACAAAGTTAGCTTAGACATCAACGCGAACAATGTAACCGATGACGGCTTGTATGGGGTTCAATTGAAGTTGATCTATGATCCGCTTAAGGTCTCACTCGACAATTTACAGGTCAACCCGGAATTGCCTTTTGTTTTACGCCAGACCATCGATGAGGTGGCTGGCCAGATCGACTTGGTCGCCAGTCGCCAGGGCGATATGCCGGGCTTAACGGGTGACATTACCTTATTTACGGTCGACGTGACGGCCAAGAATACCACCGGTGTAACGACATTTTCCTTTGAGGAAGAAAAGTTGAGTGATCCTCAAGCGGCGGCGATCGCGGTAGAAGCGGAAGCCTTCTCGTTATCCATCGAGGAGCCGACGGCCGTACCTACCAGCCAGCCTTCACCTGAACCCACCCAAACATCAACGCCCGAACCCACCGCCTCACCCACCGAGCTGCCCTCGCCTGAGCCAACCCACACGCCTACGCCCGACGCTACGGTTGTACCCAGCAGCCCCACCCCCCAACCCACATCAGAGCCGGTATTCACCGCACTTTCAGGGCAAGTGATCTTGGCCGGACGAACGAACGATGACTGGTCTGACGCTAGCGTAGTTGCCGCCGGACCCGATGGTAGTGTGACCACAACCACTGATCTGACCGGAGCCTATAACTTGGCTAATGTTCCCACCACCAACATTACAATTACCGCCGATGCCTCTGGCTACTTACCGGCCGCTTGTACGGCGGCCGCAGTCGTGGCTCCGGAAGCCAGTTTGCAGCCGGTTACGCTGGTTAGCGGCGATATCAACGATGATAATTTAGTGGACGTGGCGGACGCGACAGCCATTGGGGTAACGTTCGGACAAACCGGCACCAGCCTCGGCTCAGATATCAATCGCGATGAGGTGATTGATATTTTTGACCTGGTTCTAGTCAGCAGCCACTTTGGCGTAGGTGGGCTTCAGACCTGGGACTGTCTGATAAACTAACCGAAACAAATCTAAGATCCAAGAAAAAGAGGCATCCCAATGTTCCGGGATGCCTCTTTTTAAATGTAAATGAGACATTCGTGCCTCTGTGCAGGCGGCATCGACTAAAATGCAGCTACTTGCTTTGGGCGCAGCGCAGGCCAATCCAGACTTTGCTATCGGCGCGATCGCGGACGAAGCGGCGGCTGGTGGTATAGTAGGACGGGTCGGTGCTGCCGAATGTGCCGCCCCGATGGATACGCCGGTTGTCGCCGGTGGTGTTTACCGGGTTTTCAGCCGGTGAATTGGCGTAAAAGTTCTCGTCATAAACATCCTGCACCCACTCGCCGACGTTGCCGGCCATCTGGCGCAGCCCAAACGGGCTGGAATCGGTGGCGTAGGCATCAACGGGCTGCACTTCATCATCAATCGCAGCCGAATATTCGGCTACAAATCCGTTGCCCCAAGGAAACGTAAGGTT
>JAGRCC010001140.1 GCA_020433785.1 Anaerolineae bacterium | reverse complement strand
GTGACTGTTGTGGTTGATCAGTTCCGAGGCATCAAAACGGGTGAAGCCGTGAACGCTGGCGGCGGCCGAAGGGGCAAAGGTGGTAAAGACATCGAGCATCAACCGGCCCTGAGCCACCATCTGCCGGAAAAAGTGATTAACCGCTTCGGCGTTATCGGGCGTCGATGCCGGGAGGTAGCGGGCGATGACCCGTTTGAGGCCCTCGATCACGGTGTGTGCAAAGTTGGCCTGGCCGCAGACGTAGAAATAGCCGCCCAGCCCGCCGTCTTGCCGGCTTTGAAGATAGCGCCACAAGGTGGGCGCATCGGCTTCGTCATCGAGCAGATGATCGACGTACCCCTTAGAGCCGGGAGTCAGCACGAAGTCACCCCGGTCGAAGGTTAGCCGCTGCGCTTCACGGGAAAAGGCTACCCGCAGCTTCAGGTCACCTTGGCCCACCCACGCCTTGAGTTCCGCCTGATAAGGGACATCGGCCAGGGTGCGAACCCCCAGAAAGAGCCAATTGGGGCCGGCGTTGGCTTCGGCGGCACGCTGTTGGACGAAACCCCGGAATGGAGAGATACCGGTGCCGCCGGCGAACATCACAATCGGTCGCTCCGGATCATCCGGGAGATTGAAACGGGACGGCCGGAAATTTCGCACCGGAATCGGGGCCGCTGGGTCTTCGCCTTGCACCAAATAGCCGGAGGCAGTTCCTTGGCGGGGCATCGCCTCACGCTCACCCGTGGGTTGGCTTTTAAACGTGAGCCGTCCGACCGTTAAATGTAACTCTTTTGGGGTGTGATCGCCGGCGGCCACCTTGGGAGCAGAGGAGATGGAGTAGACCCGGAAATGCTCCGGGGGCACGAGGCGAGCAATGCTCTCCGCTTCCCAGGGCGCGGCTTTCCAAAAGCGTTTAACGTCGTAATTCTCCGCCGCCAACATTTCAAACGCATCCCACAGTTCGACCTGATCTTCCTGCCGCTGCTCTAACAGCGCGTACAGCCGTTTAGAGCGGGACAGACTCAACAAGGCTTTGCCGACCGGCCTGATGAGGGGCCGAATTTTGGCATAGGCCAAAAAGGTTTTCAGCGGCACGGTCTTCGGGGCGTCGTGAATGATGACCTGTAAGGCTTCCCGCCAAACGCTCGTCAGACGAATCGGTTCGTCGCCCTGTGCTTGCAAGGCTTGCAGCGTTTTTTGGATCAATTCGGGACTGTTTTGGGGGAAAATCCCCAGCCTATCGCCGGCAATGTACTGTAAGCCTTGCCCAGCGGTATTTAGAACGACCTGATGGATCGGCGAATTCGGGTCGGCGGTGGCCGGTACAACCATTTCGCGCTTGACCGACAGGCTACCCGGCGTCTTGTTGGCTAACCGTTCGCGGCGCGTCTCCTCCAGAGCATCATCGAGCTGCTCCCAGGCCCGCGCTTCGGTGGGGCCGGTAAAGCCGGAATTGGTCTGGGTGCGGCCCACCTTAAACCCCAGCTCCATAAAGCCGTAGACTTTCAAACGGTGAGCGCCCAAAAAGCCCCGTTTACCGACATAGGCATCCAGCGCGGTGTTGTAGATACCGGCCAGCTCTTGATCGCCGGCGCTGTTGACAAAATCTAAGAGCGATACCTGTCGGATTGAGGCCAGAAATCGCTTGGTATAGGTAGGCGACCACGCGGCCTGCAGCAGCGTTTCGTGTGCGATTTCTGTCTTATAGACGTGGCGTTCAAAGAGCGCGTCCAACAACTGGATCACCGACGTGCCGGAGCTGACCAGCCCCCGCTCATGCTCAATTACGGGAGCGGTGAAATTGGCGAATGCTTTAGACCAGATCAGGGGGTCAACCGCGGTCTCACTGTAAGGGTTGGGGTCGATTTTCAGAAGTGACGTAAAGGTGATGGCTCGCAAATAGTCCTGAAGGCGCAGCAGTTCGGTTTTGGCCTGATCGATATCCTGCTGCCGGATAGCCGTTTGCAGATTGGCGCTGGCATCGACTAACGGGCCGGATCGGCTGTGCATTTCGGTGGTGCTGAGGAGAAAGATCCGCTCCTCTTCGTTGCCGCACCAGGCCACCATAAGATCCATATTTTCAACCGAACGAGGCCCCTGGGCATCGCGCAGGCTCCAGTTGTAACAGTAGTCGGGCAGCGTGATACCGGGATGAGGCCGGCCCAGCCGCCGATTGACCTCGCCCCAGGGTTTCACCAGACTATGCGGCAAAGCGGCCGGTTCGACGGCGCTGTGGCCGTAGGCATGGGCAATGTAACCGAGCACCAGAGTGGCCCGCCACAAATAGACGTCGTCCAAATCATCTTCCCCGCCGGACAAGAGCGGTAGATCATCAATGACCGCACGCACGCGCCGCCCGGCCATCAAGGCCGGTAGCTGAGCGGCCGCTTCATCCCAGGCCCGGTGGCTGGCCGGTAATGCTTCCACCGGAAGATTGATGGGTAAGAAGCCCCACGACCGTGACAAGAACCCCAAAGGGGAGTGGCCAAAGTTGGGCCGGTTGGCCTCGGCCTCGGCTATTATGTCAGCGGCCGGGATAAATTCTTGGTTTTTATCTGTTGCATTAAAGTGGTTCATGCGATTCCCTCCTTGAAACAGCCCTCACCCCCAACCCCTCTCCCTCAGGGAGAAGGGAGTCGCGCTAGCGACGGGGTGAGGGTGATAACTTGCAGCCATTAGGTACTCTACAAACTCTAAAAACTCCACAAACTCTATGAACTCTAAAAACTCTACAAACTCTACTGCTGCCGAATGCCGTTCCACTTAGACAGAACCGCCCAGCAAATATCGGCCAACGATACGCTGCCGATGAACAAACCATCTTCGACCACCGGCACCCGGCGTTTATCGCTCTGTAGCATAACGGTGGCCACGGCTAATAATTCATCGTCAGGGGCAACGGTGCGGGGATTGTTTTTGACCAGCCGTCGAACGG